>CAVAXR010000267.1:0-2596 GCA_963592375.1 Oribacterium sp.
GGGACTCGGTTTTGTCAGCTCCTATGTCATTTGCCGGATCTTCGAAAGAAAGGGCTTTGCCTTTGATGAGCTGATGGACTGGAAGGAACGCTTCGTGATCGGCACGATTGCACTGATTCCGTATATCTGGTGGGACAATCACATTATCGGTATATGCGCGTCTCTTGGCAGCAAGTCTGCGGGTAAGTTTTTGTGGTCTGCGGGTGTTGTTGTATATGTCATGATCATTGTGCCCGGCATCATGAAGAGGGTATACGAGTCCGGCTTAATGAAAAAGAGCAGCTGCCGGACGGCAGAGTAAAGGGCTCTTTTGAATCGAAAGTATAAAAGGAAAAAGGTGTCTGCCGACATGCGCCGGCGGACACCTTTTTTGTGGATCATATGAGGGAATCGCACGGATTGGCAAAGGAATTTGCCGTTTCGCAGCGCAAATTCTTCGAGGGAAACGCTTTAATCTGCGGTTTTCTGCTTTCCGACAAGAACAAGGAACGACCGCAGGTACTGTGCGGCGCGGTCAGAATCCTTAAAGAGTGCATCGCTGTAGAGGGCATAGAGCACCTTGCCCTTATATTCCTTCTGAAAAACCGGGGTAAAAACGGGGGTCAGTTCGGGCAGAAAAAGGCCCTGCTTTCGCTGGTAGGCGGTTTTTGCGCCGGCCTTTACGCGGTGTGATTTATCGACGAACTCTGCTACGCTGCGGTGAATCGCGTTGTCCTCGGCGGGAAGGTAATAGTAGTTTTTGTAGTCCGGATAGAAGTACTTCAGCTCGCCCTCGAAGAGACGGATGCAGAGATTCATCTGATTGTCACAGATGCTGAGTGTGAAGCGCTCATGCTCAAAATCGAGCGGCTTTGGTACTGATACATCTGCCTCATAAAGCAGGTCCAGCACCTGTCCGCCGCCGGTGGGGAGCGGAACGACTTCCGCATGCCGAAGCGTCACTGCGGCAGCCGGAAGATAGCTGTAGGAAAGCAGCGGCAGGATCCGCGGCAGATTCATGAGGTCTTCGGCGTTGTGGAGCAGCAGGGTTTCCAGCTTATCCGCGTCCGGAGATTTCAGGTAATCAAGATAGACGTAAATCAGTTCGCCGCCGGTGAAGCGGTCCTCCCGGTCGATGCCGAGGAACTGTTCGCAGGTTTTCAGCTTATAGTTCGGAAGCTGCAGAAGCTTCTTCACCGGCCGCAGCAGCTTATAAATGTCCAGGCTTTCCAGCGTCTGGAAGGAATAGGGCAGCGCATACTGCTGCAGGAGCTTCGTGAGAAAGGGAATATCGAAGCCGTCGCCGTTAAAGGAAAGAAGCAGGCGCTTGCCGGCGAGAAGCTCGAAAAATGCGTGCAGCAGACCGGGTTCATCCGAGATGCCCTCAGAGAAGAGCTGGATCAGCTTCCAGTCGCCGCCGACATTATCCCAAAGGACAAGGCCGATGAGATAGAGATTCGCGCGGGCGGCACTGAGGCCGGTGGTCTCGATATCGAAGAAGGCGATGCGCTCTCGCGGCTGCCCCAGCAGGCTGTAGTTGAAATTTTCGCTGCTTTCAAAAAGCTGTTCACGTCGGATCATGAGGAATCTCCTGTTGTATGATTTGTCTGTGCAGAGTTAAGGGAATTCTTTGGTTCAGCTCTCCCGGCTGTGTTTTTCCGGTGTTGCCAAACAATTGCATTTTAAGAAAAGCTTCCGTTTCTGTAAAGTATGTTCTTCCTTGCGCGTACTTCGGAGATGTGCTAGACTTATACGGACAAAAAAATGTTTGGTGGTAAAGAATCGAGGCGTTATGATCAGATTTGTGCGGGGCATACTGCGGGAAATCAATGAGGGACTGGTGGTGGTTGAGGCAGCCGGTCTGGGCTATGGGATTCGAGTGCCGCAGTCCGTGCTGCCGGAGCTCCCTTCTCTTGGCGAAGAGGTGCAGATCTATACGTATCTTTCAGTGCGGGAGGATGCCATGGAGCTCTTTGGATTTTTGGCGGCCGAGGACAGGGAAATGTTTGTGCAGCTGCTGTCCGTGAGCGGCGTGGGACCGAAGGGGGCGCTGGGAATTCTGTCGGTGCTGCGGCCGGATGAGCTGCGGCTCGCGATCGTTTCGGGGAACAGCAAGGCCATTCAGGCGGCACCGGGCATCGGCAAACGAACAGCAGAGCGTGTGATCCTTGATCTTAAGGATAAAATGGATGCGGAGGAAGTATTTACGGCGGCGGTCTCCTCCGGTGCGGCGCCGAATTCTGCCGGGCTTGGGAAAATGCATACGGCCGCCAGAGAGGCGGCTGAAGCGCTGGTGGCCCTGGGCTATTCGGCAGCTGAGGCGGAGCGGGCCGTCGGCAAGGTGGAGATTACGGAGAGTATGACGGCGGACGATGTGCTGAAGCAGAGCCTCAGGCACCTGGCCTTCTGATGAGCGGACAGATTTATGGAACGAAGAATTATTACAACGGATGAAACCAATGAAGACAAGAAGCTGGAGCCGAAGATTCGCCCGCAGCTTTTGTCGGACTATATCGGACAGAGCAAGCTGAAGGAAATGCTGAAGATTTATATTACGGCGGCGAAGAACCGGGGACAGTCACTGGATCATTGCCTGTTCTACGGTCCGCCGGGACTC
>CAVAXR010000268.1:0-2581 GCA_963592375.1 Oribacterium sp.
GCTTTGTGCCGTCCCAGGCTATCTGCAATACGTCACCGACAATTGTTCTGACCTGCTTTGCGGCTGCAGCAAGACCATCCATGGCTTTCACAGATGCCTTCTTGATCCAGGCACTGGCCTTGATGACCCTCTGTCCAAAAGCGGTATTCTTCAGCTTGTTCCGGATAGTCCGCTTCGCTTCCACGATCTCAGCACGTGTGATCTGATAAATCACGACTGCATCTGCTCCGCGTCTGGACAGCCAGGACCGCTGGTTGTAATTTGCATATAAACGCCGCTGCACCCTCTTCCAGAGCGTTGCCTCTTTCTTCTCGTTTTCCTTTGTATCCTTCGGCATATTTATCTCCTTTCAAAGCGCCGGAACCATTTCCTGTTCGCTGTTTTTCTTTCTTATGGCTGCAGTATAGCATGAAAAAAGACACTCTTTAGACACTGCTCATTCAATGATTTTTCCTTTAAAGAAGCCCCCGGATCGCTCCGGGGGCTCGACATTCTTCTGTCTCAATCTGCAATACCAGCCAATACCTGATCATAGCCCTTATATACTGTGGCCACAAGATCCACAAAAACCCGGTACAGCAGTTCCGCCTGCGCATCCGCATCCTTCTGCATCACCCTGTAGACATACTTATGAACAATCGTCCCGGTTTCCGGTATGATGCCATAGGCGCCAAGCAGGAGCCGCATATTCAGCAGATTCAGATTCCGCATAGTCTGCTCCAGCATCTCCTGCCGCAGGTTCTGACCGATTATCGTATGAAAGCTGTAATACCGACCCCTTCGGGTACTGTCCGCGGGAAAGCGGCTGATTTTGAAAATGACGGCCCCCTTCCGGTTTCTCCCAAGTCCTGCCAGCATAACCTCCAGAGACTGTTCCTCCAATCGGGTCTCCAATCCCTGTCGTTTCAGCATTTTCCTCAGGTTCGCCAAGGCCTTGTCCATCTTCCGCTTCTCCCTTCCTCCGTCTTACTCTGCGATGCTGTCAAACAGGCGGTCGTAATCGTTGTATGCAATGGCCACAACATCCACAAACAAACCATACAGCAGTTCAGTCAGATCCGCATCTTCCTGCTGCTTTGCCTTGTAAACATACTTATGGAACAGCGTTCCGGTCTCCGGAACAATGCCGTAGGCGCCCAGCAGAAGCTCCATGTTCAGATTGTTCAGATTCACCAGTGTAGCGGCATGTACTTCCTCCTCCAGCTTATCTGCAATCACCGTATAGAAGCTGTAATACTGACTGCCTTCCTCATCCTCTACCGGAATACGGCTGATTTCACAGACAATGACACCATCCTCGTCCTCGCCAAGTCCCTCAATGATCACATTAAGTGTTGTCTCGTCGCTTCTTTCGCCAAGCTGTGTCTCCACACCCTCGCTGCTCAGTCTCTCGTTCAGAATCTCCAATACCTTGTTCATTTTGTCTTTCCCTTTCGTTTTTTTATCAATTACTGCTGGCTGATGTTTTTTGTCATCCGCCGTTTTTCCATTTTGCTGCCCGCAGTATATCACACAAAAAGACACACATTAGACACTCCTTACCGTTAATTCTACACTATTTTTTCATAATGTCCATGCATTTTTGGGCTGCTGCGCTTCCGGCCAGGTATCCGCTGCTCCAGGAGAACTGCAGATTATAGCCGCCGCAATTCCCGTCCACATCCAGCAGCTCGCCGACGATATAGAGCCCTGGAAACCGACGGCACTCGCAGCTCTCCGGCCATACCTCCCGGGTATCCACGCCGCCTGCTGTACATTGCGCCGTCTCAAAGGGCTGGCTCTCTGTAATCTGTACAGAATATTCCTTGATCGCAGTAAACAGCTGCAGAAGCTCCCGTCGGCTGACATCCCGAATCTTTTTTCCGCAGTACACGATTCCCCGGTTTTTCCTGTCCGGCTTCTTTCCTTTTTTCTGCGGCTTTTCCTCCGGCAGAATGTGCGCTTCCCGAAGAAGTGAAAGCGCCAGTTTATCGTTGAGAAGCCCCAGCAGCAGCCGCTCCGCCGGCATTTGACCCCAAGCGACAAGACGCTCCTCCAGCAGTGTCCGCAGCTCCCGCTGCTCCATGCCCGGAAGAAAATCTATTCTGACCTTCACCGTTTTTCCCTCCAGAAGACCGAAGCCGGCCCGTCCGCTGAGCTGAAAAACCGGAATGCCGGAGATGCCGTAATCCGTAAGCTGCAGTTCGCCCCGCTCCTCTGCCACCTTCTCTCCGTCGATTTCCAGTATCAGTCCGGCCTCTGCCCGCACACCGGCCATTTCCGTGAAACGCCCAATTGCCCGCAGCCCGCAGAGTGCCGGCACAAGCTTCGTTACGCGCAGGCCCAGCTGCTCTGCCAGTGCATAGCCCGAGCCATCCGAGCCGGTGACCGGAAAGGCCTTCGACCCGACCGCAAGAATCACCGCATCCGCGCAGAAGACGCCCTTAGCGGTGTCCAGCCTGAAGCGCCCGCCGACATTTGCCTGAAGGGACGTAAGCGCCGCATCATAGATGAGCTCCACGCCAAGACGCCGCAGCTCCCAGTACAGGGCCTCCGTCACAGCCGTCGCCTGATCAGACAGCGGATACACGTAGCTCCCGCG
>CAVAXR010000269.1:0-1997 GCA_963592375.1 Oribacterium sp.
GGGCCTCGGCTATATGCCGGGGCCCTTTTTCTCGTTTTTATGATGAGGCCGGAGCCTTCTATAGTAGGTGATGATCCTCTGCTCCTCCGAGCTCAGCTGATCCATGAAGGCCGCCGTGCCATCAGATCCGGCCAGATCCCCAGCGCTGACTCCGAAAACATTCGCGAATTTGATGATCATGCTCTGAGGGAGATCTATCATCCCACGCTCGACTCTTGATATTGTTGAGCGGTCCTCGTAGCCAACCTTCTGGGCCATTTCTTCCTGCGTCCATCCGTTCAATTTACGATATTTTTTAATATTCTCGTATAGCTCTAACATGCGGTTTTTCCTCCTTTTTCTTCATTATAGTCCGAAATGTTCATAGAAAGCAACAAATTTGTGCTTGACAATGAACAAATACAAGGATAAAATTCAGATTGTGATTAGCAATCACGGAACGCGAAGCACCAAACACACAAAGGAGCGAGAAAAAATGAAAGTAAAAACCATTCACGAAGCCTGGAAGTTTGTGTTGACGGGAACTGCACGAACATCTGGATTGAGGAGCACGAGAAGGTACAGATGGGCAAAAAGCTCTAAACAGTTCGAGGAGGAGGTCGATGTGTGATGGCAGGATACAAAGAACGCAGCAAGGAAATGAGCGCCGGCGAAGTTATGACGGCGCTCCATAAGATCGCTCGTGAGCCGAACTACTTCGCCTGGGAGAAGCTCAAATGGGGCTTTGAATATGTATATTGCCAGGAGCGCCTCTATCTCATCCGCGACATAGAGAGCCACGCCATGTACTTAATGGAGGGCTGCGACCCCAGGGACGCGCTGGAGAATGTCAGCAATATGCTGGAGAATTTAGGAGGGTCTTATGATTAGAATATTATTTTGGACGGTGTCCCCAGAGGATCCGGGAATTTTGCCGCAGGACTTTACAAGTCTTGATGAGGCGCAGGAGTGGGCAGACGGCCTCTGCTGTAGCTACACGATAGAGCAGGTTTGCTAAAGGGAGGAAAATATGACAAAACGAGACAAATTGAAGGAGCTAATTGATGACAGCGGGATCAGCGTCACACACATCGCCGAAGAGGTCGGCTGCAGCCGTGGTCGCATCTACGCGATTCTGAACGGAACCGGAGGCGAGTGCACTGCCTCAGAGATCGCGGGCTTCGCGAGAGTGCTCCACATGACAAAGGAAACACGAGACTATATTTTTTTACTCGAAAATGTGAGTGACAGTCACATCTACGGGGTATAGAACACACCATGCGGAAAGATAAGGAGATCAAGGTGAAGGTGAACTTCACCGACGGCTACAAGGACCGCTTCACGAAGGCGTGCATCCAGGCGGCCAGAAAAAGAGAGAACAATGCAAAAACACACAGCTAAGGAAAACCTACTGAGCGTAGGCCTGGGCGCCGGGATCGCCCTAGTCGGCTTCCTGGTGCTCCACCCGATCGCCGAGAACGAGAGGGCGGAGAGAGGAGAAGCGGAGAAGCAGGCCATCCAGGAGATAGAAGCCCAGGAGGAAGCCTATGAAGCAGAAGTACAAGCAGAGAAAGAACGATGGGAAAGAATTGAGAACAGCGGCTACACCGACGCAGAGCTCCAGGAGATCATCTACGCGGACTATCAGGAGAAGCTGCAGGCCGAACCAATGACCGACGAAGATCTCGCCGAGACGGAATACTGGGACGAGCTTAGCCTGCTGGCCGCAGTAGTGGAAGCCGAGGCAGGCAATCAGGACCTCACCGGTAAGCGTCTAGTGGTGGATGTGGTGTTAAACCGCGTCGACTCACCGCTCTTCCCCGATACCATTGCAGAGGTGCTCCTGCAAGAGGGCCAGTTTGTCACCATGTGGAACGGCGCATTAGAGGACGCCGGCTGGCACATGCAGCAGGAAGACTATGACGCCGTGATGATGGAGGCCTCCGGCCAGAGGTTAGATTCTGAGATCTATTTCTTCACAGCCGGAGAGTACAACAGCTGCGGCCGCCCGGCATACA
>CAVAXR010000269.1:2039-2578 GCA_963592375.1 Oribacterium sp.
CCACTACTTCAGCTATCTAAGCAAAGACCAGCTTGAAATGCTGGAAACAAAGCAGTGATCCACGCGATCAAGTGATCAATTCAAAATACAAAATGTCGAAAAGGAGGAAATGACAATGAAGATCACAGTAGAATTTGACAACCTGCAGGAGATAGATGACTTCTGCAACGGCATTCTTATTGCACCAGGACTGGCGCAGATATCACGGCAGGAGCGTGAGGATGCCACTGAGCAGCCTAAGAAGACAGAGGTGAAGAAGTCCTCACCTAAGAAGGAGAAAGCCCAGGAAGAGGCACCTGCAGAGGGTCCGGAGCCAGTAGAAGAGAAGGAGGAAAAAGCTGCAACGGAACACAGCGACAGCGATCTGAAGATGCTCCTCAGCGATAAGCTGAAGGCCGGAAAGAAGAAAGAGGTCAAGGCTTTGTTTGATAAGCACGGCGTAAGCTGCCTCACCGATCTGTTAGAGAAGGAGAGCGACAACATCGACGCCATCTACGCGGAAGCGGAGGTGATCTGATGCCTACCAAGCACGCAAAGCT
>CAVAXR010000270.1:0-2572 GCA_963592375.1 Oribacterium sp.
GCCCTGTGGTACGCCATGATGGGCATTGCCGCCGTGGGTGCTGTTACCTGCGGCGTTTTTGCGATCCGAAATAAGAAAAAGAAAGGGGGACGCTAAACCATGGAACTGAAAACCGGCATTGCGATTGGTCTGGTCACATTCATTTTGGGCGCGCTGGTCTTTTTGAAAATCCGCTCTCAGAAGTGATGACCGGGGGCAACCGAAAAGGCTGCCCCTTTACATATCGAAAAAAGGAAGGAGCCAAGTTTATGCGAGAACGATATGAAAAGCGGTTATTCCGCCTGTTTGAAGAAGCCGGGTATTCTCCCATCCGTATCCTGACCATTACTCCGGAGGAGATGGTGGAGATCCCCGGAATCACCGTCCCCAATATCCGGGCGGTGCTGCCCATCGGGACCAGAAAGATCAATACCTTCCGCACCCTGACCACGGAATCCCAGGCTGTGTTCATGCCTTTCAAGGTGCAGGAGATTCAGGACAAGGGCGGCATCTACTTTGGGGAGAACGCCATTTCCCACAACCTGATCCTCTGCAACCGGGAAAAGCTGTTGAACCAGTCCACCTTTATTCTGGGTGTGCCCGGCTCCGGTAAATCCTTCGCGGCCAAGGAGCTAATCGCCTTCTTGATTTTGAATACAGAGGATGATATCCTAATCTGTGACCCGGAGTGCGAGACAGCGCCGCTGGTGGAAACGTTGGGCAGCGATATTGCCTCCGTCATCCACATGAAGGCGGGCGGAAAGGATCGCTTAAACGCCATGTATATGGTAGAGGGCTACGGTGAAAACAACCCTATCGTAGAGAAATCCCAGTTTATCATGTCTTTGGTGGAGCAGATCGACAAGAGCGGCATCGGCCCCCAGCACAAGTCCATCATTGACCGCTGCGTGGCGGCAGTGTATCAGGAGGCGGCGGAAACCGGCATTGTGCCGACGCTCGGCACCCTGCGTGAAAAGCTGCTGGCTCAGCCGGAGGAAAAGGCAAGGGAGATCGCCCTGTCCCTGGAGCTTTATACCACCGGCTCTCTGGACATTTTCGGGCATACCAGCACCGTATCTCTGGACAAGCGCATTACGGTCTTTGATATTCGTGACCTGGGCGCACAATTAAAGCCTGCCGGTCTGCTGGTCATTACCGACACCATCCTGAACCGCGTCACTTTGAACTGGAAAAAGGGTAAGCGTACCCATGTATTTATTGATGAGTTCCATGTGGTCTTTGAAAATGAATACAGCGGCAGCTTTTTCAATTCCGCATGGCGGCAGTTCCGCAAGCGCAATGCGTATCCCACTGCCATTACCCAGAATGTGGAGTACCTGCTGGATTCCGTGCAGGCCAGCACCATGCTTTCCAATTCGGAGTTCATCATCATGCTGAATCAGGCACCGTCTGACCGTGAAAAGCTGGCAAGGCTCCTCAATATCTCCAGCGAGCAGATGAGCTATGTGACCAATGCGGACGCAGGCTGCGGACTCATCAAATACGGCAGCGCCCTGGTGCCTTTTGAGAACCGCTTTCCCCATAACACCAAGCTCTACCAGCTCATGACCACCCGCCCCGGTGAGGGCGTATTCGGCAGCGGCAATGCCGCCGTGCAGTAATGGAGGAAGCAGTATGAAACATTTGAATAAACAGCATCTTTTGACCATGGCGGCAGTATTCTTTGCCGCTGTTTTTGTGTTCTCTGCGGTTATGCTCTATCGGGAGTATCACGACCAGAAGCAGAGTGCCGAAGCCTTTGACAACATCGCCGCACTGGTGCAGACGGAACCTGCAGCGCCGGAAGAAAGCGATGCAGCAGCAGAAACTGGAACCACAGAAGAAAATGAACCCGCCGGGCTGAGCGCCTACGAAACCTATGCGGCAGTCTATACGCAGAACCCGGATTTTGTGGGTTGGATAAGAATTGAGGGGACAAGCATTGACTATCCCGTCATGCAGACCCCGGATAACCCGGATTTTTATCTGAAGCATGGGTTTGACAAGTCATACAGTGCCTACGGCGTGCCTTATGTGCAGGAAAACTGCGTGCTTGGGCAGTCTGACAATCTGGTGATCTACGGACACCACATGAACGACGGTTCCATGTTTGCCGATCTGTGCAGGTATACGGATCAGGACTTTTATGAGGAGCATAAAACCATCCGCTTTGATACCCTGTCCGAGTTTGGAGAATATGCGGTCGTGGCCGCTTTCAAGACCGTAGCCTATTCCGAGGCCGGGTTCAAATATTACCGCTTTGTCGATGGGAACGAGGAGGATTTCGACAACTATATTGCAACGTGCAAGGCGCTGTCCCTTTATGATACCGGCGTAACGGCAGAATACGGGGATGCGCTCATTACCCTGTCTACCTGTGAGTACAGCCGCGCCAATGGCCGCATGGTGGTTGTGGCAAAGAAGATCGCATCTCCCACCGGGCAGGTGAATCCAGATGCCTGATATAAAAACACGGGACATGGTGAAAGGCACGGTCAAGACCCTGGACCGTGCCGCCGTTGCCGGAGAGCGCATGAAGGATGCCTATATCCGCACGAAGGAAAAGGCAGAGCAAAGCGTATCTTCCAAGGAA
>CAVAXR010000271.1:0-2565 GCA_963592375.1 Oribacterium sp.
GTATAGTATAGCCCGGCGCGATATATAGCGCTTATAAATTAAAATACACTATATTTGGTATATACGCGGAGGGCTTTTCATGGAAAATGATATTCAGGTGAAAACAAATGTCATCAAGAGAAACGGTCAGGAGGTCAAGTTCGACATCACGAAGATCTCCAATGCGATCAGCAAGGCCAACAATGAGGTGGGACCGATTCACCGGATGAATGAGTATCAGATCCTGGGGGTTGCAGACAATGTGGCAAAGAAGGTGGCGGAAGCGACCCATGCCGTGAATGTGGAGGACATTCAGGACATGGTGGAGACCGGCATCATGGAGATGCGCGGCTACGAGGTGGCGCAGAAGTACGTGCGCTACCGCTTCAAGCGGGAAATCGCGCGGAAGGCCAACACCACCGACGAGGACATTCTGTCGCTGATCAATCAGGCCAATGAGGAGCTGAAGCAGGAGAATTCCAACAAAAACCCGGTGATCAATTCCACCCAGCGTGACTATATGGCGGGCGAGGTGTCGAGGGATCTGACGCGGCGTCTGCTGCTTCCGGAGGAGATCGTGAAGGCGCACGAGGAGGGCATTATCCACTTCCACGATTCCGACTACTTCGCACAGAAGGAGCATAACTGCGACCTCATCAATCTGGAGGATATGCTGCAGAACGGCACCGTCATTTCCCAGACCATGATCGAGAAGCCCCACAGCTTCTTCACGGCCTGCAATGTGACCACACAGATCGTAGCCCAGGTGGCTTCCAATCAGTACGGCGGTCAGTCCTTCACGCTGGCGCATCTTGCTCCCTTTGTGGACGTGTCCAGAAAGAAGATCCGGCAGCAGGTGATCGACGAGCGGAGCGAGTGCGGTGAGTCGCTGGACGAGAGCATCATTTCCAAGGTGGTGGAGCGCCGGCTCGCCGAGGAGATCAAGAGCGGCATCCAGACCATCCAGTACCAGCTCATTACCCTGATGACCTGTAACGGTCAGGCGCCCTTCGTGACGATGTTCATGTACCTCGACGAGGTGCCGGAGGGACAGACGAGAGATGATCTCGCCGCCATTATCCGTGAGGTGCTGGTGCAGAGAATGCAGGGTGTGAAGAATGAGAAGGGCGTCTGGATCACACCGGCCTTCCCGAAGCTCATCTATGTGCTGGACGAGGACAACATCCATGAGGATTCCAAGTACTGGGAGCTGACGGAGCTGGCCGCGAGGTGCACCGCCAAGCGCATGGTGCCCGACTATATCTCCGCAAAGAAGATGAAGGAATACAAGAACGGCGATGTGTATCCCTGCATGGGCTGCCGTTCCTTCCTGACGCCGGATACCGTGGGAATGGGCGAAAACGGTGCGCACAAGTACTACGGCCGGTTCAATCAGGGCGTGGTGACCATCAACCTGGTGGATGTGGCCTGCTCCTCCGAGGGCGACATGGACCGCTTCTGGGAAATTCTCGACGAGCGGCTGGAGCTCTGCCACCGGGGGCTGCGGATCCGTCATGAGCGGCTCCTCGGCACAGTCAGCGACGTGGCGCCGATCCTCTGGCAGTACGGCGCGCTGGCGCGGCTCAAGAAGGGCGAGGTCATCGATGAGCTGCTCTTCAACAATTATTCGACGATCTCCCTCGGCTATGCGGGTCTCTATGAGATGTGCGTGCGGATGCTGGGCGTATCCCACACCACCGAGGAGGGCCGGAAGTTCGGTCTTGCCGTGATGCAGCGGCTGAATGACAAGTGCAACGAGTGGAAGGCAGCAGAGAACATCAGCTACTCCGTTTACGGCACACCGATGGAGTCCACCACCTACAAGTTCGCCAAGTGCCTGCAGAAGCGCTTCGGCATCATCAAGGGCGTGACGGACAAGAACTATGTGACGAACAGCTACCATGTACATGTGAGCGAGCCGATCGACGCCTTCTCGAAGCTCAAGTTCGAGGCGGAGTTCCAGCGGCTCTCGCCGGGCGGCGCCATCAGCTATGTGGAGGTGCCGAACATGCAGCAGAACATCCCGGCGGTGCTTTCCGTCATGAAGTTCATCTATGAGAACATCATGTATGCAGAGCTCAACACGAAGTCCGACTACTGTACATGCTGCGGCTTCGATGGTGAGATTCAGATCATCGAGGACGAGTACGGCAAGCTCATCTGGGAGTGCCCGAACTGCGGCAACCGCGACCAGTCGAAAATGTCGGTGGCGCGGCGCACCTGCGGCTACATCGGCACCCAGTACTGGAACCAGGGCCGCACCCAGGAAATCAAGGACAGAGTGCTGCACCTGTAAGCAGCTATAAATCACAGAGAACGGGCAGCCCGGAAGGGCTGCCCGTTTTGCCTGCATAAGAACGTGTATGTATCTGCCTGTCACTTTAGCCTGATAAAATGTTGAAGAATTAAGGACGTATAAGCTTGCTTTTTTGTGCATTTCTTAATACAATAAGGGGGTATTTTTTGTGAAACTGCCACTGGATTTTTCGTCATGCTTAACTGAGTCTTTTTAGGGAGGGGCTGAAGGGGGAAGTATGGAGAGCTTGCAGGCGCAGTAGAAAGGACACACTTATGAATGAGAGCACA
>CAVAXR010000272.1:0-2559 GCA_963592375.1 Oribacterium sp.
GTTCGCGACGCTTATGTCAGCGCCGGCGCCGGGTTCGTGGTGGTACTGACCGGTGAGATGATCCAGATGCCGGGCCTTCCGCGCGTTCCTGCAGCAGAGAACATCGATGTGTCTGCAGACGGCGTGATCTCGGGACTGTTCTGAATTATGATGCCAGGGTCAAAGGTTCTTTTGACTCTGGCATTTCTGTGTTTTACGTGAAGAATAGCAATTGGGCTTTTAGATCTGCTGCGACCGCATGATAGAGCGCACCGAGTCCAGCAGGTATGGCTTGAGCTCCTCGATGGGGCAGGGCTCCTCCTCGAGGATGGAGCTATAGCAGGTGGAACCGATGAACTCAACGATCATGTAGAGCAGAATCTCGGGATTACGATACCGGGTGGAGGATTCCCGGAATTTTTGCTCCAGACGTTCTGCAAAGCTTTGGGGTTCACGGTCCGGCGAGTCGATGAGGGCAAGATCGTGCTTGAGCAGAGGCCAGCTGAGGTTCTTGGCAATGAAACGCAGGAGGATACGATTCTCGGAGAGCTGGGTCAGGGTATGATCGGCGAAGAAAATGACCTGATCCTCCAACGGGACGCAGATGTGCGCATCCGAACCGTATTCCTCGAGCAAAGCCTGGTAGGCCTGCTCGAGGATTTTCTCTGTCTCGTGGCGGATCAAACGGTCGCGCAGATCATATTTGTCCTTGAAATACAGATAAAAGGTTCCCTTTGCAACGCCGGATTTCTCAACAATGTCCGAAATGGTGGTGTCGGCAATTCCCTTCTGGGTGAAGAGCTCGAAGGCGTTGGCAAGGAGTGATTCACGCTTGCGCCTTTTGTTCAGCGAAGCCTTGCTCTCCGGCCGGGGAGCGGCAGGACGGGCTGCGCCTGCTTCCGGCATATTGGTTTCGGAGCCATCCCTCTTAGCGCCGCTTATCTGGGCGGTGTGCATTTGAGCTCTTTCAGACGCTTCTTTCTCTTCATTCATACGGAATCTGTCCTCTTATAATCCAGCGTAACGGCTTCGCTCGATCTCAAGCCTGTTTGGGTGTCGATACGGTGCCCGGTCGCTGCGCTCCTGCAGCTGGCGAACGGCGATGAAGCTTATGCCTTGCCTGCACTGTTCTTTGCCAGAATCTTGTTAAACCGGGTCAGGAAGGTAATGGTGGTGACCACAGCGGCCGTGATATCGCTGACAGGCTCTGCCAGGAACACAGCAAAGACCTGGTTGGAGGTCAGAATGTGCGGCAGAATCAGGATCAGCGGGATCAGGAGCACGATTTTGCGAAGGCAGGCGAGCAGAAGGCTGACCTTTGCCTGTCCGAGGGCCATGAAGCTCTGCTGACAGGTGATCTGCGCGCCGCAGGCGAAAATGCCGGCCATATAGATGCGAAGCGCCCACGAGGTGTAGGCGGTGAGCTCTGCACTGGTGGTGAAGATGCCTGCGAATACGGAAGGGAAAATAAGGACCGCCAGCCAGAATAATGTAGTATAGGTCATGCATACCTTGAAGACGGCAAAGAAGGCCTGTTTCACGCGGTCTGCAAGGCCGGCACCGTAGTTGAAGCTGATGATGGGCTGGCCGCCCTGGCAGACGCCCTGCAGCGGGAGAGTTACCAGCTGGTTGACGCTGGTTACAATCGTCATGGCACCAACGGCAAGATCCCCGCCGTAGCGGGAGAGGCTCGAGGTAAAGGTGATGGAGAGCAAGGACTCGGTGGAGAGCATGACGAAGGTGGAGATTCCAAGTGCCAGGCAGGGAAGGATGATATCCTTCTCAAGGCGCATGCATTTACCCTGCAGGCGCAGGATGGTCTGTTTGCCGGTGAGGAAATGCAGAATCCAGACAGCGCCGATAGCCTGGCTAAGGACGGTAGCGAGCGCTGCGCCGCGTACGCCAAGGCCAAGGACAAAGATGAAGATCGGATCCAGCACGATATTAATCACGGCACCGATGAGGGTGGTGAGCATACTGATCTTGGCAAAGCCCTGCGTCGTGATGAAAGGATTCATTCCCATCACGAGGAGGACGAAGATGGTCCCGAGAATGTAGATCCGTGAATAGCTGACCGCATACGGAAGAGTAACGTCGCTGGCGCCGAACAGGCGCAGCAGGGTCGGCGCGAAGGCATAGAAGCCGGCCGTCAGAATCACGGCAAAGAGCAGGAGCACGGTGAAGCAGTTGCCCATGATCTTCTCTGCGATATGGTTTTCCTTGCGCCCCATGCGGATGGCAGCAAGAGGCGCACCGCCGGCTCCTGCCAGCATCGCGAAGGCATTGATCAGCATCAGAATCGGTGTGAAGAGTCCGACTCCGGTCAGGGCCGTAGCACCGACCTCTGCCATGTGACCGATGTAAATGCGGTCCACAATGTTGTAGAGGAGATTTACGATCTGTGCGATGACCGCCGGGACGGCTAACTGCGTAAGAAGCTTCGGAATGCTCCCGGTCCCCATGTTCTGCGATTTCTGGTTCATATAACAGTCCTTTCTGCGATGCTGTCCTTAGTACCAGCTGGTGCAGCGATTTTTAAATAACTAGCCATATTAACTTGCCTGATTTCCGAATAGCACG
>CAVAXR010000273.1:0-2556 GCA_963592375.1 Oribacterium sp.
GGACTGTTATGACCCGAGTTCGCATCTGAATCCCTCCGGTGCGCGGAAGGTGACGGATTATCTGGGGCGTTTTCTGAAAAAGAAATATACCCTAACCGATCATCGGGAGGATCCAGCGTATGCGACGCTTTGGAACAGAGATTACGCGGATTATCGCAATTTCCTGAAAGAAAATATTCAGAATAATAAGGATCTGAAGGTGGAGCTGATGCTGCTTAATAACGAGAATTTCACCGGTGAGCTGTATTTACGTGAGGGTTATAAGATGGATGCGGTGGAAGAGAAGCTGAGCGAGCAGATTGAAGATACGGTGACCGTGAAGCGGGTGTCGATGATTAGAGGAAATGCAGGCAGGATCATTGATGTGAAGCTGTGCATTCGGGATGCGGAAAGCGGTGCGCTGCTTGCGGAACGAATGTATGGAACGGATGAAACGATGAAGCTCGTGGAGTGAGAAAGAACTGCCGGTATTTCCCTGAACCGAGGAGTAAGAGGTATGCTCGCTCGCGCTTGAAGGAACCCTTGGTGCATGTTAAAATTTAGAGATGAAGGCATTATGATGCGACGACAGGCGGGACGGCATCGAAGGCGTGTGGGCGTCAAGGGGAAACGGCATGAACAGACAGAAACTTCCGGTTGGAATAGAGGATTTTGAGAAGCTTCGGAAAGAAGACTTTTACTATGTCGATAAAACGGAAATGATCTCGGATCTGGTAAATAACTGGGGCGAGGTCAACCTTTTTACGCGCCCGCGTCGTTTTGGAAAATCGCTCAATATGAGTATGCTCAAGTGTTTCTTCGAGATTGGAACGGATAAAAGCATTTTCAGTGGGCTTAAGATTTTGCAGAATCATGCGGTCTGCGATGCGTATATGGGCAGATATCCGGTTGTGTCGGTTTCGTTGAAGGGCGTAAGCGGATTGAATTTCGAGGAAGCCTTTGCCATGCTGTGCACTGTGATACGAAAGGAAGCAGGGCGATTTGACTTTTTATGCGACAGTGCGAAATTATCAGATAAAGACAAGCTGGCAATTGACAGTCTGACGGATAAAAATATCTCGCTGGAAGCTGCGAAGGACAGTCTGCGGCTGCTGACGGCGTCGCTGGAGAAGCATTATGGCCGAAAGGTTATTCTGCTGATTGACGAATACGATGTTCCGCTTGATAAGGCATACACATATGGCTATTATACGCAGATGACGGACCTGATCCGGGGAATGTTTGACGCTGCGCTGAAGACGAACAGCAGCCTGTATTTTGCGGTCCTGACCGGGTGCCTCAGAATATCGAGGGAAAGCATATTTACCGGGCTGAACAATCCGAAGATCCATTCCATTTCTGATGAAAGCTTTGATGAATATTTTGGATTTACGGATGATGAGGTCAGGAAAATGCTTTCGGCATATGGGCTTGACGGCCACTATGAGGAAACGCGGGAGTGGTACGATGGGTATCGTTTCGGCGGACAATATGTATATTGCCCGTGGGATGTAATCAATTATTGTGACAGTCTTTTGCGCTCGACGCATGCGCGGCCAAAGGCCTATTGGCTGAATACCAGCGGAAATGATATGGTGCGGGAGCTGATCCTCAAATCCTCCGGAAGCGGTACGGCACGCAGGGAGATCGAACGGCTGATCAGCGGAGAGAGCATCAGCAAAAGACTCAATGAACAGCTGACACACAGCGAAATCAATGACAGCATAGAAAACATATGGAGTCTCCTGTATATGACCGGATATCTGACGATTGATGATTACCCGGATGGGGATGTGTACAGACTCAGAATTCCCAATCGTGAAATACTGGAAATTTACAAGCAGCAGGTAATGTCGTGGTTTGAAAACAAACTGAAGGCGGAGACGGGAAGGCGAACAGAGCTGTATGCTGCATTTGAATCCGGCAGCAGCAAAAGGATAGAAGCGCTTTTACAGGAGCAGCTTCGTTTTACGGTGAGCTTTCATGATGCCTATGAATCCTTTTATCACGGATTTCTTCTGGCACTGCTCAGCGGGTGTGACAGCTGGGATGTACAGTCAAATCGGGAAAATGGAAATGGGCGCAGTGACATTATGGTTGAACGGGATGATTACGCGCGGGGATTTATTGTGGAAATCAAAACCGTTAAGGAAGAAGGTCAGATGGCTGCTGCCTGCAGCCGTGCATTGCAGCAGATTGAAGATAGAAACTATGCAGAGGGGCTGAGAAGAGACGGAATTCCTGAAATTCTCGCTTACGGCATCGTTTTCTGCCATAAGCGATGTGCTGTGCAGGTAAAGAAGATCGGATAATGGAAATGGAAAAGCGTGGGCGAAGCCCACGCTTTTTTGATGCAAATTCCTCCCGGATTCATCTCGAGCTTGTAGCTCTCGATGAACCTGCGTTGCAGGCAAGCGAGGCATCAGGACTCCTCCCAGCAGGGCATCAGGACTCCTCCCAGCAGGGCATCAGGACTCCTCCCAGCAGGGCATCAGGACTCCTCCCAGCAGGGCATCAGGACTCCTCCCAGCAGGGCATCAGGACTCCTCCCAGCAGGGCATCAGGACTCCTCCCAGC
>CAVAXR010000274.1:0-2542 GCA_963592375.1 Oribacterium sp.
ATTATAGACAATCAGACCAACGGCCTGTACATGTCCTATGAATCCACGGGCCTTTCCACCGACGGAAAGGACATCATGGAAGTCATTGTGGCAAGGGATAAATCCGTGGTGGACAACTATCTTGCCCTGCTCGAGAGAGCCCAGACCGATCCGGACGCAGTGGCGGCAGACGTGAAGTCCGGCAAGCTTGGAGATTATCAGATCCCCGTCTACATCACCAATATACATCCCAATGAGTGCCCCGCTGTGGATCAGCAGATCGAGTTCCTGAAGGCCATTGCCACGGAAGAGACGATCTCCTATAAAAACGGGGACAACGAGACCTGCACCTATAACGTCAAGGACGTGCTCGACGATGTTTTCTTCGTCATTCGTCCCACCGAGAACCCCTACGCCCTGGAAAATTACCAGCGCGGCAACTCCGAGGGCTTTGACCTGAACCGCGACAGCACCTATCAGACTCAGATCGAGTCTCAGGTGGCTACTGCGGATATCGTGAAGTGGAAGCCCGTCACTTTGGTCGAGCTGCACGGATTTATCTACTATGCACGCACCCAGCTTCAGATAGAGCCCTGCACGCCTCCCCACGAGCCCAATCTGGAGTATGACCTGTTCATGAACTATGCTCTGGAGGGAGCACGCGCCTTCGGTGATGTGGCCTCCATGAACTCTATCTACAATTCCTCCAGCGAATACGCAAAGGAAAACGGCGCGACTGAAGACGATCAGCCGTGGTATGACATATCCCTGGAGTCGGGCTACGATCCGACCACCGGCCGCTACGAGTATCCCTCCGACGATATGTCCACAAACTACACACCCACCTACGCACTGCTCCACGGCACCATCGGCTACACGGTCGAGTGCGGCGAGAACAACGAGGCTTCAGTCACCATGGGCAAGTACGGCCTCGTTGGCCACACGGCCTATGTTGCCGAGAACAAGGACGACCTGTACCTGAACCAGCTTGAGTTCTTCAGCCGCGCGCTGAACAACGAGGAGTCCGAGGAGACCGAGAAGTGGTTCGTCACTCAGGACAATCAGGTTGATACGAGCTTCCGTGAGAAGGACGAATACGGAAAGTTCTATCCGGAGTACTATGTCATACCCACTGATGCCGATTCCCAGCGAGATATTGCCGATGCATACTTCATGCAGGAGTATTTCATCCGCAACGGCGTGCAGGTGGAAAAACTGACCGAGGACGTGACAGTTGACGGCGTGACCTATAAGGCCGGAGCCTTTGTTGTTGACATGCATCAAGTCAGCCGCAGCTTTGCCAACGCTGTTTTGTACAAGGGTAAGATCGTTGAGAACTGGACCGGCCTTTACAGCGAATCGGTCACAAACTTCCCCGAGCTGCGCGGCTTTGACTGCACAGCTATCACCGAGGCCGGTGTATTCGAGGGCAAGACCGTCGATGCCAACACCGTCGAGCACGCAACGGCATGGGTCACCACATACGGAAAAACCGCCACGGTCATCAGCAACAACGGTTTGGATGCCGTGAACGCCGTCAACGACCTTATGGCAAAGGGTGTCACCGTGGGCTTCATCACAGAGGACGGCGATCATTACAGTAAGGGCGATTTTGTCATTGATTACAAGAACGCATCTCAGATCGACGAGCAGTATGTCATTGAGATCACCAATGTGGCCGATGTCCCCAAGGCAAAGGTCATCACAGAGCCCAAGCTCTATGTGGATGATGACAGCTTTGACCGTTTTGCTTTCAGCAGCCAAATGAACTTCAAGATCACCGACGACGTGTCGGAGGCAAACGTAGTTTTCTCCAGCAACGAGCCGAGCGAGGATGTGCAGGCAGCCGTGAAGGCGGGACTGCCCTTCGTCGGTGCAAGCGTCAATATACTTGAGTACGCAAAGGCGACAATCCCCGGCTTCGACTTTGATATCCAGTGGATCATCGAGGAGGGAATGTACGGCCCCGAGGAGGTATATAACGACTACGAGGCGCTCTTTAACGTCGAGTATGGCGACAGCCTCATTACCGCAAGCTACGCCGCCGACGGCGACTTCACCACCTACACCAAGGGCGGCTCGATCATCTCCGCTTACCCGGAGGAGGCAACGGTGCTCATGCGCGCAAGCAGCGACGATGATTTCTACAAGGCCGGATGGTGGAACGGCATTGACGATCCCGAGGATGGCCTGAAGGGACATGTCGTGGCCATCGACTATCAGGCCAACGGACTGGATATGACGGTGTTCTGCACCAGCATTACCAACAAGGCTCATCAGACCGACGATTACCGCCTTGCCACCAACGCCATCTACAGCAAGCTCCTTGGAGCTGACTTCACCGTTGAATCCGACGGAACAGCTGATCCCACTCCTGCTCCCTCTGCTGATCCGACGGACACCGATAAGCACGACTCGAATACGCCCGACACAGGAGATAGAATAAATATCGCCCTGTGGTTTGCGGTGGCCGGCCTGTCTGCCACCGCTCTGGTAGTTCTCTCCGCAAAAAAGGAGTACTGAACTCCCGTATAAGGCAGAAACAATACAGCAAATAAAGGGC
>CAVAXR010000275.1:0-2529 GCA_963592375.1 Oribacterium sp.
CAAGATCGCGGAAGAGAAGTTCGGGGAGCTGATTCGCGGTGAGTATGCCAGAATCGAAGCAATGAAGAAGGACAATGTAGTGAAGGACTTCTCAAAGCTTGACCATATCGTGGTCGGTATTTTGCCGGGCGATGGCATTGGACCGATCATCATGAAGCAGGCACTGCGTGTAGTGAGCGCACTTCTGAAGGAAGAGATTGCCTCCGGACGTGTGGAGATCCGCGAGATTGAGGGCATGACCATCGAGAATCGTGTGGAGAAAATGCAGTCGCTTCCGGATGATGTGTTTGAGGCGTGCAAGAAGTGCGATGTGCTGGTGAAGGGACCCTTCGTTACCCCGAGAGCCGGTGATCCGTATCCGAATCTGGTTTCTGCCAACAGCCTGCTGCGCCGCGGCCTGAACCTCTTCGCGGCAGTTCGTCCGATCAAGATTCCGGAGAAGGGCATTGACTGGACCTTCTTCCGTGAGAACATTGAGGGCGAGTATATCTGGGGCAACAAGGGCATTCAGGTAAATGATGACCTTGCGGTTGACTTCAAGGTACTGACCGCCCAGGGCGGCGAGAGAATCGCAAGAGCAGCCTTTGAGTTTGCGAGAAAGAACGGCAAGCACAATGTGACCATCGTCACCAAGGGCAATATCGTGAAGCTTGTGGACGGCAACTTCATCAAGGCTGTCCGCAAGGTCGGCGAGGAGTATCCGGAGATCGAGATCCAGGAGCGTCTGGTGGATGCTATGGCAGCCAAGATGCTGGATCCGGAGTTCAACAAGGGCATCGAGGTTGTTGTACTGCCGAATCTCTACGGTGATATTGTGACCGATGTAGCAGCTGAGCACCAGGGAGGCTTGGGAACTGCCTGCTCCTCGAATCTCGGCAATCAGTATGCACTCTTCGAGGCCATTCACGGTACTGCACCGTATCTCATGAGCCACGGCAGAGGCGACTATGCGGATCCCTGCTCACTGATCCGCGCAATGGGACAGATGATGGCCCATATCGGCTATGCAGATCGCAAGGAAATTCTTGAGAAGGCACTGGATATCTGCACCGTTACCGAGCGTAAGCTGGTGGTGACCACACAGGTAGAGGATGCTTCCGCAGCAGAGTTCACGGATTATCTGCTGGAGACCATTGAGAAGATCCGGTAAATAGGACGAATACAGAAGTTTAACTGTTTCTCTGATAGTGTGTTCCGAAAAAGCGCTGCTTGGGCAGCGCTTTTTCGGATATCTTATTTTTGTGGAGGATATCAATGATGACAAGACAGGAAGAAAATGCGCTTTTGGAGCGGCTGAAGAGCTTTACTACACCGGAGCTGGCAGATGGCATGGGGCTCTACCGCACGATGGATTATGAGATCAAGCCGCAGGTGAAGAATGCGGAAAATCATATCGTGGGACGTGCGTTTACCGTGGATGTACCGGTGGGAGAGGGAGACATTGTATCGGATGCTATCCCGCTGCTGCAGCCGGGAGATGTGCTGGTGATTGCCGGAAAGGGCTGTTGCCGCTGCTCCTACTGGGGAGATCTCCGTTCTATTGCGGCGAAGCTGGCTGGGGCTGTGGGTGTAGTGGTAGACGGTGCCTGCCGGGATATCGAAGGCTGCGAGGCAGCCGGTTTCCCGGTATTCGCAAAGGGAATTACGCCGGGAACAGCAAACAAGGGGAAGGTCGGCGCCATGAATGTGCCGGTAAGCTGCGGCGGTGTTGCAGTGCATCCGGGCGACTTCATTTGCGCTGACCGGAACGGCGTGCTGGTGCTTCGGCCGGAGGAAGCGGAGGCCGCAATGGAGAAGGCCATGGACAAGCGCATCCGCCAGGAAGCCACCATCGAAGAAATGCTCCGCACCGGCGTTGTTACTGGTCGAGTGAAGAAGTTTGCATAAGGCAAACTTCGGAACGATATGACATGCAGGGCTTGCTCCGAAGGAAGAGCAGAAGAACAGGAATAAGAGGCGGAGCAAGACTGCATGCCTGCGAAGCAGGTTCGACGAGAGCAACGAGCTCGAGACGAATCGCAAACAATGCGGCGATGCGGTGCTGAATAGTTGCGATAACTTAAACGCATTATAACACAGATTAGAGCAAAAGTCCGAATATAGGGAAGCACTGATTCAAGCAGGCGTTTCCTTAACAAGATAAGAAAATCAGGGCATTCCGTTTTGGAATGCCCTGATTCTTTTATTCCATTTCCGCTTTTGCGCCCGATTTTCTACAATGAATATGTCAAAAAAATAACGTAACGGTTTAGCACCGCCGCCGGCCGGGATGTGCGTGACAAGGATTCCGATTGAGCCGGCTCCGGAACAGGAGAATTCAGGAGAATATCATAATGGGAGAATCATTAACCAGAAAAATCATCAGATCACATTTCGTTAAGGGCTCCATGACCCCGGGAGAGGACGTATTTGTGAAGGTGGATCAGACATTGACCCACGACATCAATGCCGTGATGACCTATCTTGCATTTGAGCAGATCGGCCTTCCGCGTGCCAGAACCGAGATTTCGGTATCCAACCTCGATCACA
>CAVAXR010000276.1:0-2523 GCA_963592375.1 Oribacterium sp.
GCACTGAAGCGTCCGAGTCCGTCTGTCTGGAAAAGTTCCGGATCCTTTTTCACATCTGAGGAATCCGGTGCCACATAGATGGGGATATCTCCGATGATCTCTATGCCCTTTCCGTTCACGTAGCGGCGGAAGCTCTCCCACTGCCGGAAAAACTTATACTGCAGGAAGCAATAGAAATCTGCGGGCCGCCGGCATTTCTCCTCCATGAAGCGCGCATAGTCTCCTAACCAGAAGCCCTGCTCCTTCAGGAATTTCTCGTAATCCTCATCCTTCCGGAAACGTCCGTAGGCGCTTTCCAGCAGCGGAAAGCGGTCAAAAAAGAGTCGGTCATAGGCAACATGACGGGGATCCGCACCGAAATCCATTGCCTCACATTCCTCTGTGGTCAGCAGCCCGTCCTCACAGAGTGTCTCCAGATCAATAAAATAAGGATTGCCGGCAAAGGTCGAGAAGCTCTGATAGGGCGAATCACCATAGCCGGTGGGACCGACGGGCAGAATCTGCCAGTAGCTCTGTCCTGCTTCCGCCAGAAAATCCGCAAAGCGGCGGGCTTCCTTTCCCAGCGTACCGATTCCGTACTTTCCGGGCAGCGAGAAGATCGGCATCAGGATGCCCGCTTTTCGTATATTCAGATTATTTTCCATATAAGCTCCTTCCTGGCCTGAATGTCATCAGCCACCTTCTTCAGCATCTCGAAGCTGTTGATTTCGGAAGCATCAGAGATCACAGCACCGTCCAGTGCGATATAATCATTCAGAAGCTTCTTATTGTGAATTATGCACGATTTATATGCATCGTTTTTGTGCAATGCATCCTTATCGGACTACTGACAAAAGCTCTTTTGTGAAGCTTGCGGGCTTGCCGGCTTCGCAGAAAATCTGCAGACTGTGCCGGGCACGGGTGACGCCCACATAGAAGAGCCGCCGCTCCTCCTCGTAGACATCCTTTTCCTCCGGCTTCATGGAAATTCCGGGCAGCGGTGCCGCCTCCGGGAAGATGCCGTCCTCCACATCCAGAAGATATACGGTATCGTATTCCAGTCCCTTGCTGGAGTGGATCGTCGAAAGGATCAAGCCCGCGTCCTGTGCGGTTTCCTTTTCTCTCAGGATCTGCTGCAATGCATCAAGCCGTGCCAGAAGAGCCTCCGGACTCGCCTCCTGCCGGGCCAGGGCCCTCAGGATCAGCAGCTTCTTTCGTTTGAGATTATGCTTGTTGAGATATTCCATATATCCCATATCAATGAGGATCCGCGACAGGGCATGCTCCGCACTGTCATGGGGAAGCGCCTTCATTTCCCTGCTGAGCTCCCGGACATTCTTCAGGGTATAGACCGGCAGCGGCATCATCCGCGCCACCTCCAGCACCGGCATGTCCTGCACCTCGGCCAGACGGCAGAGCGCTTCCGCATCCTTTTTCTTCATATATAACTGCAGCTTGCTGTAAATCCGCATGAAAAGCTCTGTGTCATTCGGCCGCAGCGCAAACTGTATAATATTCCGGATATCCATGACAAGCCGATTCGAGAAAAATCCGAGATCCGCGTTTTTCATGCGGTAGCCAATGCCGTTTCTCTCGAGTAGGTCAATGAGCGGCAAAGCACTCTCATGGTCACGATACAGCACAGCGGCGGTGGGCAGTGCCTCTGTCATGGGGCCCTCCGCCCACTCGCGGCTGCGCTTTTCACAATCCTCCGCCACCTTGAGAAGATAGCTGTACTGCGCATTCCGGGAACGAAGCTTGATGACGCGCACATTTCCCTGGCTCTCCCGCACCGGCTGCATATGCTTTTCATGCCGCTGGCTGTTTTTCTGAATGAAACGGTCCGCCGCCGTTACGATCCGGGCATCCGAGCGGTAATTCCGTTCCATCAGCAGCACCTTCGCACCTGGATGCACCTTTTCAAAGGACAGCAGGGCCTCCGGATAGGCCGCCCGGAAGCCATAGATGCTCTGATCCTCGTCGCCCACCATAAAGAGATTCTCCGTCCGATGCGCCAGCATGGCAATGATGATATGCTGGATCCTGGAGGTATCCTGCGCCTCATCCACACAGATGTAGGGATACATTTCCTGGAAATACTGCAGCGTCTCCGGGCTCTGGCGAAGGATGCGAAGTGCATACACCATCTGATCATCAAAGTCCATGATCCCCTGCTGTCGAAGGGCATCCACATAGATCCGGTAAATCTTCGAGATCTGCACCTCATAATCCCCGTCCATTGCCAGAATTTCCGCCTCCGACAGCATTTGATTCTTGATATAGGTAATGGCGGTGCGCACCTCCTGCAGGTCACTCTCCGTCGGAAAGCTCCGCTCCACCTTCTGATAGATTTCGGACAGCAGCACTGAAAGACGCTTCTCATTGTCCTCTAAGCGAAATGCCTTCTTCCCCACTGCCCGGCTGTAAAACGCAATAATCCGTGCGCAGATGCTGTTGATGGTGCGGAAGGAAAGGTCCTCGCTCGTACCGAAGGCCGACCGGAAGCGCTCCGCCATATCCCGGGTTGCGGCCACGGTATAGGTC
>CAVAXR010000277.1:0-2520 GCA_963592375.1 Oribacterium sp.
ATGTATTGACCTACCGCGTGAAAGCCGTGGATACCGAAAAGCTCACCAACAGTGCGGAGCTGGTGGGCTACGGAAACGAGGGGGCCGCACAGGCAGCTTCTGATATGTCTGCCACCGATTTTGCCGGCGGCAACGCAAAGCGTGCGGTTTATGTCATCGTGAACAAGAAGGATGCCGATAGTAAGGAGCCCCTTGCCGGTGCGGAGTTCACCATTTATGATGAAAACGGCACAAAAGTAACAACCATTACATCGAAGGCCAATGGTGTGGCGCGCTCCATCGGTGTGTTGGAGGCCGGAAAGACCTACAGCATTCAGGAGACGAAGGCGCCGGAGGGCTACGAGATCACGGATGCAGGCAAGCATACCTTCACAGCGGAGGCTGGCTTTGCCAAGGCGTATACCTGGAACTTCGAGGATAAAGCCACAGGTTCAGACATCGCGCCGGCACCGGATCCCACGCCGGATCCCACGCCGACGCCGAGCCCGGATCCGAAACCCGATGTTACGCCGGATCCTGCACCCACGCCGGACCCTGAGAAACCGGATACGCCCGTAGTACCTGGAGAGCCGGAAACACCGACAAAGCCGGAGGAACCGACCGCTCCGGAAACGACAGCCCCGACAACCTCACACAGCGGCGGCTCCGGCGGCGGAAGCAGCTCCGGTGCTTACCATGCTGCCGGACCGTCTGCGGTGAAGACCACGGAAGAGAGCGCTGCGGCAGCGCCCGAAAATTCAATTCCGGCCGGAGCTGCTGAGGCTCCGGAGCTCACGGCAGCTGAAGCCGTGGCAGAGATGAACCGCCTGCTGGAGACAGCGGAATCGCCGGAACGCGCAGAACGTGTTGCAAGTCTGCATCAGCAGATGCAGGCCATTGTTCGTGACAATCCGGATGCCTTCAAGGATCAGCCGCGCGAAACGCAGCAGCGCATCGAAGACTTCCTGAAGAGCGGTGTGCTGGGTGCTGGGCGCAGCGGTCGGCTGGCACAGACCGGCGGCTTCTTCGGCACAATGCTTGCCTACGGCACGGGCTTCGCCCTGCTGCTTGCCGGCGGATATCTCCTTTCGGACAAAAAGAAGAAGCGCGGACAAAAGGCTGACTGATCGATGCACACGTTCCGATTACGAAAACTCCTGGGAATGCTGTGTCTGCTGACCGGCCTCGTGCTGGTCGGCGGCTCCCTCGGGCTAAATGCCCTGCAGCATTGGGAAAAACAGCGCCTAGTGCGTGAATTCCGGCAGCAGCGGACGGAAGAGGACTTCGGTGAAGCCGGAAGCGCCGCGACAGCAGCCCTCTTCGACAGCAGCGAAAACCATAGTGCCGGAGAAGACCCGGCAAGCGGCGACGAAGGCATTGCCCTCGGAGACGGGCTTCTCGGCATTCTGCGGATTCCCGCCATTGATTCCGAGGAGCCGGTGCGGGAGGGCGTCAGCAAAAGCGTGCTGCATGCGGCACTCGGACATGAACCGGGCACTTCACTGCCCGGCGAAAAGGGGAACTGCGTCCTTGCCGGACACCGGAACTACAGCTTCGGCTCGATGTTTAACCGGCTGAACGAGCTGGAAATCGGCGACGCACTCTATTTCGACAGTCGGGAGGGGACATTTGCGTACCGGGTGCGGGAAATCCGTATCGTGGAGCCGGAGGCGCTGGAGATTCTGGATCCGACGGAGGAGGAGATTCTCACACTCTATACCTGCACACCGATCTACATCGCGACCCACCGGCTGGTGGTGCTTGCCGAAAGGACAGAATAGGCCATAGTGATATTCCTTGTGCGAAAACACTTGCATTCGCCTCTGGTGCGTGCTATAGTGTGTATGTTATTTGATTGACTAGTTAGAGGAGCAGGCGATTCGCTTGCTCCTTTTGCTTGATATCATCATAGATTTTGCGTGAGCTCAGCTTGCGCCGGGGGATTGCCATGTATACTGAGAGAGTAGAAACCTATTTACACTCGATCCTGCCTGAGATGGGATACGAGCTGGACAGCGTCACCTTTACGGTGGAGAGCGGCACACATTATCTGCGTGCCTTCATTTTCCGGACGGACGGCGCGGATATGACGGTCAATGACTGTGCGGCAGTGTCCCGGCGGCTTTCCAAGTGGCTGGACAAGGAGGACTTCATTGATGAGGAGTATATGCTGGAGGTTTGCTCCCTGGGCTTCAAGGACCAGCCTGCAATAGAGGTGGACGAGGATTTCGAGGAAGAAGACATTTCCACGGAAGCGGAGCAGGAAAGCGATAAAAGCGATAACTGAGGAACGAACAGGCGGCTCCCGGTGAGCGGCCGAGAGATAGAGGAGGACAGAAGAAGATGAATACAGAAATGAAGGAGGCCCTGGACCTGCTGGAGAAGGAAAAAGGCATTTCGAAGCAGACGCTGATCGAGGCAATTGAGGTTTCTCTGCAGACTGCCTGCAAGAATCACTTCGGTACGGCAGACAATGTGCGGGTCAATATGAATCCGGATACCTGCGACTATGCCGTGATTGCAGACAAGACCGTTGTGGAG
>CAVAXR010000278.1:0-900 GCA_963592375.1 Oribacterium sp.
GTCCCAGCGCATCCCCACGCGCATGGAAATCGGGTATTCCGGCACCACCTATCACGCCTGGATCAGTACCTACATCGAAGATGTCGGCTGGGTCAACGGCATCATTCAGTTCGACGGCACCGACTGGTCGCTCATGGATCCCACGCTGGCCTCCACCGAAGGCGCGCAGAAGGTCAAAAAATATATTTCCAACGAAAACCAGTACCGGGTTTGCTATGAGTACTGACGCCGAAAGTCAGCTGTGACGATAACCCCTCCGCAGACATCGCTTTCAGAAATTTTCCATCAAGGGTTTTCTATCAGAAGTTTTATCAGGAGTTTTCTATGTTTCGTCTTTTGAAGACAGGTAACCGCCCGCCAAAACCGCTCTCTGAGGAGCAGCTTTCTCATTTTTTCGAACAGCTGGCCATGCTGCTAAGTGCAGGCATTACACCGGAGCAGGGGTTGGACATCATGCTGCAGGATAAGGACAATGCAGACCTTGCCGGTGTCTGCCGCGGGCTGCAGGAGGAGATGTCTCATGGCATGGGGCTTTCCGAATCGCTTCAGGCGTCCGGTGTATTCCCCTCCTATTCCATCCGCCTCCTGCACATCGGAGAGCTCACCGGGCATTCTGACTCCGTCTGCGCGTCTCTTGCGGGTTTCTATGCCTCGGAGGATGAGCTCCATGCCTCCATTCGTGACGCCTTTTATTATCCTATGATCATGGCGCTCATGATGTTCGTTCTGGTCGTCGTTCTGCTTTCACGCGTTCTGCCGATTTTCCGGCAGGTATTCCGGCAGCTGGGGGCCTCCGTCAGCGGAGTTTCCTCTCTTCTCATGGACATCAGCGATGCGCTGAGCAGGTATTACATTCTGTTCCTGGCTGTCTTTCTGGCACTGGCTGTGACCTTTTTCTAT
>CAVAXR010000278.1:915-2506 GCA_963592375.1 Oribacterium sp.
AAATGACGCTCACCAAGGGTCTTTCGGAGGAGATCGCCATTGGCCGCTTTGCTGCCGGCATGCAGCTGACTCAAGCCAGCGGCATGGGTACCTACGAGTCTCTGACCATCTGCCGCACGCTCGCAGAAAATGATGCAGTGGCCGCACGCATTGACCTGTGCGTACAGTATCTGGAGAGTGGGGACGGTCTCGCCGATGCGCTTTCGAAGGCTGAGATCTTCTCCAGCTTCTATTCCAGTATGATTCGTGTTGCCTCCCTGACCGGAAATGCCGATACCGTCATGGGATATATCGCAAGGCACTACCAGGAGGATTCCAACCGCCGCATCGACACCGTACTCGCGCGCATCGAGCCCGCGATGGTTGCGATCCTTGCGATCGTCATCGGCATGATTCTGCTGTCCGTTATTTTGCCTTTGATGAGTATCATGTCCAGCATCGGATAAATGTATGAGAAACCGTCGTCACCGTATCAACTTCATGCTTCCGGCAGGAATTCTTCTCATGCTGCTATGGCTTCTCCTGTTCGTTTGCCTCGCAGACGGTCTGCAGGAGAATTCGTATCACGATCAGGAGCTCTCCCTTGAGCAGGCACTGGATCATGCTATCACGTCCTGCTACGCCCTCGAGGGCGCCTATCCTCCGGATCTGCAATACATGAAGGATCACTATGGACTGACCTATGACGAATCTTTATTCTACGTCAGCTACCAGCCCATTGCCTCCAACATCCGCCCGGACTATCACATTATTCCGCAGAGCGGAGCCGCCGCAGGAGGGGCAAATTCATGAAACTCTCCCCATTCCGGCACGGCCGCAGCAGAAACTCCGGCATTTCTGCACGTATCTGCGCTCCGCGATTCCTGCAGTCTCCGGATTCAGCCGGTTCTCCAGGACGCCGGGAACACCAATCCTCTGCCGTTCTCTTCCTGCTCCTTTTGTTCGCCGTTCTCGTTATCATCGGTGAGCTTCTCATCTGCATGGGAACCGGAGTCTATCAGAACGTTCTCACCTCGATGGATGAGAATGACAGTACCCGAACAGCCAGCGCCTATATTCTGCAGAAGGTGCGCCAGGGGCAGGATGCCGATGCGATCCGCCTCGAAAATCTGGATGGATGCCGTTCCATTGTGATTCGACAGAGCCTTGGCGGAGAATTCTATGACACCTACCTGTATTGTCAGGAGGGCGAACTCTGTGAGCTCATGATCCGTGCCGATAACACAGCTGCCAGGAGTGCCAGGGCCGGCAGCTTCGTTACGAATCTCGATGACATGCATCTGCAGCAGGAATCGGAAGCTCTGCTGTCAGTCACATTGGTGCAAGGCGAAGATACGCAGCAGCTGCGCATTCTGCTGAAGCCGTAGCAGCGTTCACGTTCCAGACTGCTTCCCACCTCGAAGAGGTTTATGTCCATGATCCATAACAAGAAAGCCAAACAATCCCATACCCGCCAGCCATCTCAGTCCGGTCTGTTCCTGTTCGAGCTGATCCTTGCAACGGCCTTTCTTGCGCTTTCTTCGGTTGTCTGTATCCGTATGTACCTTGGTGCCCAAACGCTAAGTCGGTGCTCTGCTGCCCGGACGCATGC
>CAVAXR010000279.1:0-2505 GCA_963592375.1 Oribacterium sp.
GACGCGTGTGACCCTCCCCCGAAAAATGAGGAAATATATGGCAGAGAAAACAAAGAAAAGCAGAATAACCGCTGAGAAGCGAAGACTAACTAAAATATACGCAACCATTGAGGACGGGAAGAAGCAGGCAGTCGCAGGTCTGATCGAGCGAGCAGCCTTCATGCGTGTCCAGCTCGAGGATTTGGAAGCAGATCTCAACGAGAACGGCTGGACGGAGCCCTTTCAACAGTCCGACAAGTGTGAGCCGTACATGAGACAGAGACCTGCAGGCCAGACCTACATCTCGCTCAATTCAAATTACCAGAAGATCATCAAGCAGCTGGCCGACATCGTTCCGGACGATCAGAGCAAGGACGCAGCTGCGGACTTGATGAACTTCATCAATGGCAAGTGACGCCGAACTGGCCGCAGAAATACCTGGACGCGATCCACTCCGGAAAGATCGCAGCAAGCCGGAAGGTCATCGCGGTGTACGAGAGGGAGTGCGCCTGGATAAAGAACCCGCCAGCAGAGCTTCCCTTCCATTTCGATGCTGAGCTCGGTCAGCATCATATCGACTTCATGCAGCACTTCTGTAAGCAGTCGAAGGGCAAGGCCGGCGGCAAGCCGATCCAGTTCGAACTCTTCCAGCTTGCAAAGATGCAGCTGGTGTTCGGCTGGGTGGATGACGATGGGCTCCGCCGCTTCCGTGAAGTGGTAGACCTCCGCGGACGAAAATGTGGCAAGTCGACAGAGACTGCTGCTGTGATACACGACATGCTCCTGGATGATAAGGAGAGCGGCCCCGAGGCCTACTGTGTCGCCAACTCAAGAGATCAGGCAAAGCTGGTCTTCTCCGAAGTCTGCAACATGAGAGCGCAATCCCCAGCACTCAGGCAGGTGGAGAGAAAACGCCAGTCTGATATATATGCAAATTGCAATTTTGGCATCATCAAGCCTCTGGCTGCCAAGACTGACAACTTGGACGGACTGAACGCGTCCTTCGTCTGTCAGGACGAATGGCACGAACAGCCGGACAGCGCCCTCTATGATGTCATGAAGCAGTCGCAGGCCTTCAGGGAGCAGCCGCTCTACTGGATGATCTCGACAAACGGCTTCCGAAGAGAAGCTTTTTTTGACTCAAAATATGAATATGCGAGCAAGGTGGCCCTCTGGGAGGACGGCTTCCATGACTTCAGGATGCTCCCGCTCATCTATGAGCTGGATGACCGGAAAGAGTGGACGGATCCGGCCTGCTGGGAGAAGGCGAACCCCGGCCTGGGCAATATCAAGAGCCTGCAGACGCTTAGCGAGCACGTGGAGCAAGCGAAGCGTGACCCGGCATTCCTGCCGACAGTACTCACGAAGGACTTCAACCTTTCGGAGAACACTGCGACGGCATGGCTGCCTTTCGAGGACGCAGTCAATGAGACCGTCGTCCCGATGGAATACCTTGAGCACTCGTATGCGATCGGCGGGTGCGATCTGTCAGCCACGACAGACCTCACCTGCGCGACACTCCTGATCATGAAGCCGCAGGACAACAACTACTATGTGCTGCAGAAGTACTTCATCCCGGAGTCGAAGCTTAGCCCTGAAGACATGGCGCACCGGACAGACAAGGAGGCACCATACGAGCAGTGGGCAGAGCAGGGCTGGCTGAAAATATGCCAGGGCGCAACCGTCGACTATAAGGATGTGACGCAGTGGTTCGTCGATATGGTCAAGGTTCACGACATCAGGCCGCTCTGGGTGTGCTACGATGCAGCGCTCTCAGGTTACTGGGCGCCGGAGATGACCGAGATCGGCTTCGACATGGAGAAGATCAGGCAGGGCCCGTTCACCTGGACATATCCGATGAAGTTAATGGCTGGAGCTTTCAAAGAGCACCGGATCATCTACCAAAACAACCCGATGCTGCGGTGGTGCCTCCTAAACACCGCAGCAAAATCGCTGAACAAGGAAGGCATCGAGTCCATCCAACCGGTGAAGTCAGCAACGAACCGACGCATCGACGGCATGGTCTCACTATTAAATGCTTGGACGGGGCTCCAGAGTCACACTGAGGAGTTCCTGCCATATTTGAGGTGACGAGAAAATGAGTATATTTTCAAGATTTTTCAACAGCCTACGAGGTCGGACCGACTACATAGGCGGCGTGGGAGTCAGAACAGGCCCGCGCAACATACAGATCGAGCGCAACGAGATCTGCTCTGCGATCATTGACTGCAACGCGACACACATCGCGCGCGGCCAGATCCTTCATGTGAAGAAAGACGCAGACGGAAGGATCGCAGAAGTGAAGCGCTCGAGTGAATACACAAGATTATTCCAGAGGCCAAACCCGATGATGAGCCGCCAGGACTTCATGTACGCGATGGGCTACCAGCTGCAGCTCACAAACCTGGCGCTGGCCTGGATCAAGTGGAACGGATCGCACCCGGTTGAGATCTGGCCGCTGATCTATCTGGACATGGAAGTCAGGGAGCGCACGAACGGCGGCTACGCTGTAGAGTTCACTGACAT
>CAVAXR010000280.1:0-828 GCA_963592375.1 Oribacterium sp.
CTGCTGCCTGGGTCTCCTTCAAGGTATAGGTACCCTTGGCGGAGATGTTTGGCTGTCTTGTCGTTGCCGCACCTGTTTCTGCATCTGCGAGGTACAGCAGACCATACTCACCGGTGATGCAGTTCTTGGTCCATTTCTCTGAGGCACCGCCATGTCCGTCATTTGCAGAGACGTAGCTTAATGTGAACTTCGCGCCGGAAAGCTTTTTATTTGTATCGTCGGCATCCACCTTGGTCAGAACCAGTGTCTTGTCATGCACCGGATCGTTCTTCAGCGTGATGGTTGTCACGCCTTTGTTGACCTCTGTTTCAGTTTCAACGGAGACGTGATTATCCTCCGCTGTGCTTCCGGTCAGCGTCAGCTCCGCATATTCGTTGTAGCTGTCTGCCTTTGTTTTTCCCGTATCCTCCTTGATCTCGAAATACAGCTTATCTGCCAGCTTGTACTGGTCAGATGCACCGCCTTCGACCTCCTCAAGATAATACTTGCCGATTTCAAGACCATACTTGAGCGCCAGCTTGTCATTTTTATTCTTCGGGTCAACGATGGTCTGATTCTTAACGGTCGCATCCAGCGTACTCAGCTGAATCTTGCCGTTTTCATTAGTCTTCAGATAAATGTCGTTGCCCTCATTATCCTGTCCAAGAACAGACGTCACGCCTGTTAACTCACCGGTTGTCTCATCCACGTCCGTATATTTATACAGCTTGAAGTGAATGTCAGCGATGTTGGTATTATCCTCTGAATCCTTCTTCTGCAGCACCAGATCCTTGCGATAGTTGGTGGTATCCCGCATCACGATCTGATTATTTGCTGCATCCGACTTGT
>CAVAXR010000280.1:904-2505 GCA_963592375.1 Oribacterium sp.
TGCCACAATTGTTGCATCCTGATCAGTTGTGTTCTGCACGGCAATGCTGCCGTCTGCATTCACGCTGAATTCAATGGACTTTGCAATGTTGTGATCCTCGTCCACACTGTCTGTCGGCTCTGTCAGAGTGTAGGTCTTGCCCGCATCCAGGAGTCCCTTGATCGTCCAGCAGCCGTCAGTTCCACTGTAAGTGATGTAGCTGTCCACAGCGTTGAGAATTTCCTCGCCATTGCTGTTAAACCACTCAGCCGGTGTTTCTGTATTCTGGTACAGACGGATTGTCTTAGCACCATTCGGGAAAGTATTTTTGCCATCGGCTGCATTGCTGCTTCCGGAGGTATTGCTATTTCCCGAAATTGTCAGTTTCAGGTAACCATCTTCAGCTGGTGTCTTCCCCTTCGCCAGAGAAACCTTCTGGCCGAACTGGTCCATCTTATACAGTGTCACAACGGTCGGACTGTTGCTCCACTGGTAGTCAGCTGAAGCCTCTCCAGTTTCTTTCAGCTTCGAAAGCTTTGCCTTATTGTCTACATAACTCCTTTCCAGATTTGTGGATTCATCAGCTGCGATCGTGAGCTCTTCTACAACCGCCTTGCGAACCGTAGTATCCAGCCGATAGCCTGCCGGAGCACGCAGCTCCTTAATATAGTAGGTTCCCGCCAGCAGTGTGTACGGATAATCCTTCACTGTACTGCTGCCATTTGCATCCTTCACCCAGTTAGACCGCAGATACGGGAGCTTATAGGTCTTAGGAGAGCTGCTATTATTGCTGTTTTGACTGCTGCTAGGGATGTCGCTTGTGCTGCTGATGGAAGCCTCACCATCCGTAACGAGCGTCACCGTCTTATAAACATTAAACGTTGTTCCATCCAATGCCTCATTGGTCAGCACCATGGTCCGCCAGTCAGTAGCTCCGGGATCCTCAGATTTTGCCATACCTGTTGCCCGCGGCACCATACCGGCCACCTGTTGTGTGCACTCTGCATCCAGGTACACACCGAAGTATGCTTTGCTCTCGCCAGTTGCACCGCTGTGGACATCCAGAGCTTCGCAATACTCCCCACTGTTCTCGGACTTCTCGCCCACCTTTGTGAAGCTGAGCACGCCGCGGCTCTCAAGATCATAAGCCGCGTCATCTGCGGTTCCGTATGCCACACATGTATCTGTGTCATCCAGTGCGTGTCCTGTAATAGTAGTTTGGGTCGAATTCACAGCCGCCTTGTACTGCACCTTCAGCCCAAGCGTAAAGATGTCAATGCCGCTTGTGCTGATCCATGCGGTGCCGTGCTCGCCGGTTTTTTCTGTCGGCATCTGATCCGCAGGCGTTCCGCCGCTGCCGACAATGAATTTAATGCCGTTGGCCCAGACGCTGTAGCCGGTGCCCGCAGTTGAAGAAGCCTCCTTCAGGAGATAGTCTCCCGCTACGAGATATTTTCCCTCTGTGCCATATTTTCCATTGTCATTGATCAGATTGCCGTTGGCATCTGTCTTTACACCGGAGACGTAGAGATCATAGTTGTTTGTTATATCATTCAACTTGTAAATGTCGAAGCTTACGCCCTTCAGGCTGCCGTTCGTCTCATCGGCAGTGATGCCGCTGC
>CAVAXR010000281.1:0-2489 GCA_963592375.1 Oribacterium sp.
GGTCTCCCATGCGAGCGAGTCTTCCGAATATTTCTGTCCCTGCCAGGAGGCATAGTTGCTCCGTTTCGGCTTCTTCGCGTTCAGCACCATACGGAGGTATTCACGGAAATAGGGGGCCAGACCGTCCTTATGGTCGAGACGGGTGAAGTGGACCTTCAACGGAAGCGCCTTCAACGAGTCGCACTCGGCCTTGGTGAGGTAGCCGGCTTTCTGCATCTGGTTCAGCACCGTATTGCGGCGACCGCGGGTCCGTTCGTTGTGGCGGACCGGGTTGAAGTAGGAAGGGTTCTTGCACATACCGATCAGCGTGGCCGCCTCTTCGGTACTCAGCGTCTTCGGGGTCTTGCCGAAATAGACACTGGCGGCCGACTGGATGCCGACGGCATTGTACAGGAAATCGAACTTATTGAGATACATGTTGATGATCTCCTCCTTCGTGTAGTAGCGTTCCAGCTTGACGGCGATCACCCATTCGATCGGTTTCTGGAAGAGACGCTCCATGACGTTGTCGGCACTCGGCGAGAAAAGCTGCTTGGCCAACTGTTGCGAGATGGTACTGCCACCACCGCCGCTCTTCTGCATCAGCACGCCGCGCTTGATGACGGCACGGATCAGACCGATCGCATCGATACCGCTGTGTTCGGCAAAGCGGACATCCTCCGTAGCGATCAGGGCCCGCACCAATTCGGGCGACAGATCGTTGTAGGTTACATAGATACGGTTGTCGGAACTATGGGCATAACTTCCCAGCGTCTTCCCGTCCGACGAGATTACCTGCGACGCATATTTGTCGATGGGGTTCTCCAACTGCTCGACGGGTGGCATATAGCCAATCGAACCGTTGGCAATAGCGGTAAACAACAAGTAGACTGCGCCTATTCCCAGGGCGAACAGTGACCAAAATAGGAGTAATACTGTTTTTGTAACTTTTGAAGCCATTCTTGATTTTCGTTCTATCCTCTCCGCCGTTGTTGCAGGAGAGATATTATACATCAAGCAACAAAAGTAATGAAAAAAAGCGATATTTCCACCGGGTGACGGGCATAATTTTAGCAGTGGCTCCCATTTTCCTGACAAATGGGAGGGATACTACTACCACAATAGCTTGTCAGTCAACCGTTTTTGGCTGATACAGGAAGCGGCGGATGCTCTGTTTCGGGGTCTTTTCAAACGGCTCCTTCATCAACGTAAAGCGGGAAAGCTGGCAATAGCGCGGAATGCTCCGGTTCACCTGGGCCAGATACTCCTTGACGGTCGCGTCCAGCTGCTCGCCGGTGAGCTTCTCCTGTTCGATTTTTGCCCAGTCGGGGTAGATCAGTGCCGTCAGCTTGGCATTGTCTGACACCACCAGCGACTCGACCACCAGCGGCATGTTGTTCAGTTTGTTCTCAATCTCCTCCGGGTAGATGTTCTGTCCGTTCGAGCTAAGTATCATCGTCTTGCAACGTCCTTTGATGAAAAGGTAGCCCTCTTGGTCAACAATTCCCAGATCGCCCGTCTTCATCCAGCCGCCATCGGCCATGACTGCAGCCGTCTCCTCCGGATTTTTATAATAGCCCAGCATGTTGTTGCAGCCGCGCACCCATATCTCGCCCACCTGTCGGTGCGGCTCGGTGGAGTCGATGCGGACCTCCATGCGGTCGATCACCTTGCCCACCGATTCGGCCTTGAACTGATCCCACTGTGCATAGGCAATCAGCGGGCCACATTCGGTCATGCCGTAGCCGACAGTGTAGCGGAAGCGGATCGTCTTGAGGAACAGCTCCACCTCTTTGCTCAGGGCAGCTCCGCCCAGTACGACCTCTTCAAACTGGCCGCCGAACGCATCTTCTATCTGTTTCCTTATCTTTTTGCGTATAAAGCAGTTAACGATAGGTATCTGAAGCAACAGTTTAAGCGGATTCTGCCGTATCTTCGGAAAGATCTGCGTCTTGACAATCTTCTCTATGATCAACGGAACCATCAGGACAAGCCGGGGATGGTAGGTCTGGAACGCCTTCATCACCACGGAAGGGATGGGCTTTCCCTTGATGAAATGGACATGACATCCCTTGTTGACCGAATTCAGCACCTCGAAGGCCAGGCCATACATGTGGGCCATCGGGAGCAGGCAGACGATCGGGTCGCCGGCATGGATGAAATCAAGGTGATCAGCCGCAAACTGCGTGTTGCCCCACAGGCTGCGGTACGGGATCATGACACCCTTCGACGAGCTGGTGGTGCCGGACGTATAGCTCAACACGGCCAGATCATCGGGCCGCTCTTCGAAATAGTGGACCGATTCGGGGCGGAAGTCGGGATATTTTGCCTCAAACAGATGCGGAATATCGGCCACCCAGGCGGCCATCCCGGACCATTGGCTGTAGAGCACTGAGAAGTCGTCGATCTGAACGACCAGCACCACGCCGGGCATGGCTGCCAGATCCAGCTGTTTCCAGCTCGAAGCCGAGACAAAGAGCACCTTCGATTCGGAATGGCCGACGATATGG
>CAVAXR010000282.1:0-2486 GCA_963592375.1 Oribacterium sp.
CAATCCAGGTTTCACCGCGGGCAAGGACCGCTTGTTTTTTTCGTTCGAGCAGCTCGGCGTTGATTTCCGGCAGATGCTTCTCTACATCGACAAAGGGCAGCAGAATTACAACGACCGCCGCGAGAGCGGCATCCAGGAGGTAGAAAGACGCATTCATAAACCGAATGACATCCGTGCCGGGGGTAATGCCCTGAGCATCAACAAATCCCAGCTTCAGAATGCCCGCTTCAAAGCCGCCGGCAAAGGGCGCATAGATCAGCCACTGAATCGCCGTGATAATGGCGACGCCCATCATGCCTTCCAGACGCATACGGGATTTGTATTCCACGCTGTCGTAGGCGTAGCACAGGAGGGTTGCGAAAATATAGGCATTGGGAAGCCAGCCGACATTTCGGATAAAGCCGCCGATCAGCACGGGAACCATTTGATCGGGGAATATGAAGCCGATGATGCTGCCGATCAGCACCAGAGCATAGCCTCCGACCGTCAGATTTTTAATTCCCACCTTTTTGGCAAGCGGATAGATTGCAAACGCGCCGATGCCGAGGGGGATGCCGGTTACCACCTGATAGATTGTGTACATCAGAGGATTGTCCGCGCCGCCCAAGAGAAATTTGATGTAAAAATACTGAACGTTGCCGCCTTTGTAGTTGTCCACAATGCCGCTGACCGTGGCAATGATGATTAGAATCAGATAATATTTGTTTGAGAATAATGCTTTGAGCTGCTGTTTCAGCGGGATTCGGGTTTCATCCTGCTGTTCGTATTCCACCGCCACATCTTCGGTTACTCTTTCACGTGTATAGAAGTATTCCAGCAGAAGAAGCGGTATTGCAAGAACCGAAATGACGATCATCAGAACAGGATAGCCGTTGATGTCATTTTCCAGCCACATGGGCAGAAGCACCATGTTGAATATCATGCCGATTACGATGCCGGACAGCAGTGTCCACGACATCTTGCGAATGAACTGAATTTTCGCTTTTTCCTTTGGATCACGGGAGGTCAGAGAGCAGATGGTGTCGCGGAATAAATAGAAATAAGACGAGCCTACCGTATGATAACAGATCAGAAGGAAGAAGAAGTAGTACCAGTAGCTCTTTCCCATGCTGTTGCCCGGAAACAGGAAAATCAGACAGCCGATGATAATTGAAACAAAACCGAAGATCAGATGCCACGGCCGCATTCTTCCCTGACGGGAATCGGTGTGCTGAATGAGCCAACCGTTGAGCAGACCCGTACCCATGGCAAGAATTTTTGCCACGGTCATGACGACCTCATATACGCCGCCCATCTGCTGAATCATGGCGATGTTTTCGGCACCGTACATGGCGCCGGTCTGCTGGGTGAAGAATTTCTCCACCAATGCCGAAATGGTGTTGATCACAAATATCAGTCCGAGCGGACCGATTAAATGGCCGAGTACCCACTCTTTCGTGGATACGGTTTGCGTTTTTGCGCGGCTGTCCATAAAGGGCTTGTCAAACAACCCTCCGCTGAGCAGCGCTTTCTTTTTTTTGTCGGATGTCATTTATTTTACCTCCAAATATATCGTTACCGGTTCCACTCCGGTTGATTTTACGGTTATTGCGGCATCTCCGGGCTTGTCTCCCGCTTTCAGTACGGCTAAGGCCCTGCCGCGGTATGTTTCATGGGACTGTTGGTTGAATTTCTCGTTCGTCTTGTAAAGAGCGCTGCCGAGGCCGATTAGGGTGACTGCACCGGTTACTTCCACATGCACCCGCTGCTCTGCCGCGGGAAGAAGTTTGCCTTCCGCGTCCGCAAACTCGATGGGCAGATAGCACAGATCTGTGCCGCCTGCACGCAGTATATTCTTTTCCGGCAGAACGCTCAGCCGCATGTTTCCGGTTCCGCTTGACAGAGTGAAGGAGGAGAGCAGTGTTCCATCGGCATTCAGCGCTTCCGCCGTCAGCGTCCCCGGCTGATATCGTGTGCGGAATATCGCTTTGAAATCTTTAAGCACCTTCGTTCCGATTTCTTTCCCGTTCAGCGACAGCCGTACCGAACTTCCGGGTGCATATACCTCAACGGTTGCTTTGGTGTTCTCATAACCCGGCCAGTTCCAGCTGTCTATGGAATCTGTAAACTGCCATGAGCCTTTCGTGGGAGATTCTTTTGCATGGTTCAGCGGACGTACGCCGATAAACGGCTCTTTTCGAAGCCCCCAGACCACTTGCAGAAAGGCCATCTCCGCCAAAGGTTTTCCGGTAATATCGATCATTCCCTGATTGGCGAGCAGCGGCAGACCTTTGTAGCTTTCATAGGTCCAGCCCATGCAGCTTTCGCCGAGATAGTCCCATGCCGCCCAAACGAAATCTCCGATAAGCTGAGGATATTTTTTCACCCGTTCCCAGTTGTAGGGAAGATCTGCCGCCATGGTTTCCGAGCCGACCATCATTCGGCTCGGATACTTTTTTGCATCGGGATCATATCGTGAGGAAGCATAATTCAGCCCCAGAATATCC
>CAVAXR010000283.1:0-2484 GCA_963592375.1 Oribacterium sp.
TAGCTCACACGGACCTGAACCGTGCGCGTCTGCCATTCCGCCACTTCTGCGTTTTGTTCGCATCTCTCTTGCGAACTCGTTTATAATAGCACCCGATCAGATGACTGTCAACGACTTTTTTGAAAAAATTTGGAGCGCCGATCAGTGAATCAGCGCGCCCAGCAGACCGTAGCTGACAACGGACATGATCAGAGCCGCCAGCATTACCCCGAGGAGAATAGAGGGAACGGATTTCCGGAGCTTCATGCCGAGCAGTCCGGCCACGATGGCGCCGGTCCAGGCACCGGTACCGGGAAGCGGGATGCCCACAAAAAGGGTCAGGCCCCAGAAGCCGTATTTGGTGATGCTGTCCTGATGCTTATCGACCTTGCTTTTCAGGAAGCGGGCCAGTCCCTGTGTCAGACGGAAGCGGTCCAGAAGTCCCACCAGCCGCTCAATGAGAAGTAGGACAAAGGGGATGGGCAGTAAATTTCCGGCAAGACAGAGCGGGAGTGCCGTGAGGTAGGGCACATTCAGGACGGAGGCTGCCAGCAGACCGCCGCGCAGCTCCAGAAGCGGCATCATGGAAATGATGAAAACGATCATTTCCTTAGAGAGATGTCCGGCCAGCGTTCCGGTGAAAAATGTAACCAGGTTATTCATGTTTTTTCTCTTTTCTGTAAGTTCTGCAAGCTTGAATGACTATATAACTTGTGCTAAACTATGGTGGACTTTGAATGGGTGTTTATGCCATTCCGAGTGATTGTAATAGAGCCGTGAGAAACAGTCAAGACTGGAGAGTAAGTTCACAGTCTGAGGATAAAATATGATTAATTTTGAGGATGAAATTCAGAGATTTAAGCCGAGTCTGGATGTGGATCAGATTGAGGATGCTATTGTCAAGGTCGATCTGACGGATATGAATGACATTATGACGAAGCTGATCGAAGAGGCGGCGGGGAACGAAGGAAGATGAAGTATGACGTAACCCTGGAACGCATTGCCAACTGCTACTATAATCTGGGTCTGGAGCGCGCAAGGCTTCGGGATCTGTCGGGCGCGGCAGAGCTTCTGAAAAAAGCGCTGCTGTTTGATAAGTATCAGAAGGATGCAAGAAATCTGCTGGGGCTGATTTTTTTTGAATGCGGAGAGACGGCGGATGCGCTGGTGCAGTGGGTCATCAGTATGAATCTGATGCCGGAGGACAATATTGCGGATCACTACCTTGATGAGGTGCAGCGCAAACCGGCCATTCTGCGGATCTGCTCTGATAATGTGAAGCGTTATAATCAGGCACTGGACTATGCGCAGAACAACAATGAAGATCTGGCAATCATGCAGCTGAATCAGGTGATTTCTGACCGGCACAACTACATTAAAGCACATATCCTGCTGGCACTTCTTTATATGAAGCGGGAAGAGTGGGTGAAGGCCGGCAAGAGCCTGCTTACGGTGCTCCGGATCGACCGGAACAATCCGAAGGCGCTGGTGCTGATGGATGAGGTGAAGCGGAACACCGGTCGGGCGGAGGTGGAGCAGAATCGTCTGAAGAATGTATTCTCTCATCGTCGTATGAGCGATGACGACGTTCTGGTGCCGCAGGAGGTGAAGCATGTATCACCTTGGATGGTGGTGCTGTACATTTTCATTGGATTCATCTTCGCGCTGCTGGCCTTTTACCTGCTGCTGATGCCGGCAAAAACCAAGGCGCTGAACAGTCGGAACAATCGGGAGCTGATTGCCTATACCGAAAAGCTGGATGCGGTGAATCAGGAAAATAAGAATCTGCAGGAACAGCTGGATACGATACAGGAACAGTATGACGCTGCCAATGCGGAGCTGCAGGAATATGCCAGTGAAAATGCGGCTTTTGCTGCGCAGTATCAGAACCTGAATCAGATCCAGGCTGCGATTGCCAACGGCGACGTGGTGGGGGCAGCCGAGCTGTACCTGGCCATGGATTCGGAAAACGTTACGGACAGCAGTCTGCAGAATCTGCTGAGCTCTGTAAAGGCAGAGATGGAGGGCACGGTTTACCAGAGGCTTTCTGAGCTGGGAACGGCGGCCTGGAACTCCGGCAATACAGAACAGGCGAAGACGGATTACCGGCTGAGCCTGCAGCTTCGTCAGGAACCGGAAACGATGTTCCTTTTGGGACGGCTCTATCAGAATACGGGGGACACGGAAAATGCCAACAGGCTGTTTGATCAGATTGTGGGTGAGTATCCGGATTCTCCTTATGCGGAGAGAGCGAGAAATGCACGCGGTTATTGAGGATGCGAGGGAGCATTTATGCTGAATGAGGAGAAAATCAGACTGATGACGAAGCTCGCTGCCTTTGAAAAAAAGGAAGGCAGGGATATGCTTCGGACGGGAGAATTCTTCCGGGGAGATTATATTTCCGGCCGGATTTTACAGTCTGAGCTGCATTATACGCTCTGCTTTCTGCTGGTGGCGATGATTGCGCTTCTGATGCAGCTGGAAAGTCTGCTGCTGAACCTGAGT
>CAVAXR010000284.1:0-2481 GCA_963592375.1 Oribacterium sp.
AAGTGGAATCAAGATAGGGGTTTCCATTTGCTGTACCGTCCAACTGCTGCTTACGGTGAGCCAGAAGGTCGTTGTCTACGCAATGGTTGCCCAAAAACAGTTCTACAGGCTCGTCCCATACTTTTTCCAATGATTGCAGGTAAATTCGCCGCATCTTGTATTCAGTATCTCCGATTTCTTGCAGGTAGTCGTCCGTCAGCGTATTGAAGCCAAAGCCGCCGTAGTACCCGCAACGAACGTACTTTTCGCCTTCTATTGCGTCAAAGAACATGGCAATGCACCCGGCTGTGTGCCCCGGAACCATGGTAAAGCGAATGGTCGTATTGCCAAAGGTCAGCACATCGCCATTGTTGATTTCCTGATCAGGCACGAAAAGACAATCCAGATCGGAGTGCGAATCCCAAATCATGGAAATCTCCGGATGCTCACGGAACATTGCCGCATCAGGTGCAGAGATCAGCAGTTTTGTGCCATACATCTCGTGGAAGAAGTTTGCGCCGCCAATATGATCCACATGACCATGAGAATGGATGATCCACTTCACGTTTGCAGGATCAAAGCCAGCTTCCCAAATTGCCTGCACCAGCATCGCCGTTGCACCACAGTTACCAGAGTCAATCAGCAGCAGACCATCGCCCGTGTCGATCAGATGGACGCAGACCCAGCTGTCGCCGACATACCACACGTTGCCGAAGATTCGGAACGGATGGACATAGCGTGAGGCCTGAGCTAACCAAATAGAGCCGAATGGGTCTTGCCGAAGAACTTCACGACGATCAAGGTAAGCCTGATATTGTTCTTTCAAGGACATCCCGTATTCCTCCGTCTATTACTGTGCAGCTGTGCTGCTTTTCTTGGCCTTTGCCTTCGCAATCAGATCTTTGATCACAGGGGAAAGAACAGAAGCAATCGCCAACAGAAGAAGAATGCAGGAGGCAGGGCGAGTAAAGAAGCTTGTCCAGTCGCCGTGCGCATAGCTGATAGCATTACGGAAGTTTGTTTCCAGTGTCGTTCCAAGAACAAATGAGAGTACGAACGGCGTAACAGGGATATCCGCGTAGGTCATCCAGATGCCCAGTGCGATAAAGAGCAGGATAGAGAACACGGAGAACATATTACAGGTATTTGCATAAACGCCCATAAAGCTAACAATCAAAATAGCTGGGTAAAGATAATGATACGGAACATTCAGGATGGCCGGCAAATAGCGGATACCAATAATCTGGATGATCAGCGCAAAGATTGCAGAGATGATACCAGCCACAAAGATCATGCTGACCAGCGTTGGATTATTCTTCTGGAGCAGAGGACCGGCATAGATGCCATGAATGCTCAGAGCACTCAGCAGCAGCACAGTTGTGCCATCGCCGGGGATGCCCAGAGAGACCATTGGTATGATTGCACCACCAATGGAGGCATTGTTGGCAACTTCAGGTGCAAACACGCCTTCTTCGCAACCTGTACCAAATTTTTCCGGATGTTTAGAACTACTCTTGGCTGTGCTATAAGAAACAACATTAGACAGTGCCGGACCCATACCGGGCAAAAAACCAATAAACAAACCAATTAGGAACGAACGAATAATATTAAATTTGTTTTCGATGATTTCTTTACCTGGGAAATAAAACTTTTCGATCTTCTGGTTGAAATTGTTTTTTGCGGAGCCATGTCTGGTAGCATAGTCAACCATAATCATACTGCCAGCAAAAAGGCCAATCAGCACCGTCAGCGCATTGAAGCCACCTGCCAGATAGAACGAATCAAACGTAAAACGTGGCGTTGAAGAAATTGGCGAATAGCCAATCTGAGTAATGAATAGACCCAGAGCTGCGCCGATAAAGCCCTTTAGCATTTTGCCCTTCGACAGAGACACCACAAGAGTGATTGCCATAAATGCCAGAGCAAAATACTCCCATGGACCCATCTTGACCGCCAGAGCGGCAATCACAGGACAAGCAATCATTGCAACAATCAGACTGGGCAGTGTACCCATGAAGTTAGAAATGGTGGCTATGCTCAGCGCCTTAGTCACTTGGCCTTTTTTTGTCATCTCGTAGCCATCGTACACAGTTGCCACGTTTGCAGAAGTGCCCGGAATGCCAAGCAGAATTGAACCAATATAGCCGCCTGAATCACCGCCGATGTAAATGCCCATAAGCATAGCCATTGCCATGTTTGTATTCATTGCATAGGTCAACGGAAGCAGAACTGTGATTGCTGTGCCTCCGGCAAGGCCGGGAATTGCACCCAACACCATACCTACCAGACAGCCCACCAATGTGAGTAAAATTGTAATTGGATTCAAGAACTCAACGAATGCAGTAATAAAAGAACTCATTTCCATATGCCTCCTCAGAACAACTGGTTTGTGGGGAGTTTCAGGTTCAAAACATTGTGGAACAGCAGGTATATCACCATTGTTACTATAATCGAATATATCAACCGTTTCCACCAGGCGACTTTTTCACCCTCTGCAAACAT
>CAVAXR010000285.1:0-2471 GCA_963592375.1 Oribacterium sp.
ATGGCCACTCTCTGCTTCTGTCCGCCGGACAGCTGGCGGGGACGCGCCTTGATGTAACGGTCCATCCCCACATGCGTGAGATACTTCATGGCATTTTCGCGGGCCTCCTCCGGCTTCCGCTTCAGCACCTTCAGCTGTCCCACCATGCAGTTCTGCAGCACATCCATGTTGTTAAAAAGATTAAAGGACTGGAATACCATACCCACATGTGAGCGATATTCCGCAGGATTTACGTGCTTTCCCGTCACATCCTGCTCATGGAAATAGATTCCGCCGCTGGAGGGCGTCTCCAGCAGATTGATGCAGCGAAGCAGCGTGGATTTACCGGAGCCGGACGCACCGATAATCGCCGTCACGTCACCCTTCTTCACACTGAAGTCAATGTCCCGCAGCACCTCATGGCTGCCAAAGCTTTTTGACAGGTGGGACACCCGGATAATTTCCTGATTTTCCGCCATCACAGCACCTCCTTTCCGCCTTCGGCCGCTGCGTCGGAACCGCCGGCATTTTCCCCTTCGGAAATGTCTTCGCCTGAAGCTGCCGGGCTGTCCTCTATTCTCTCAATGGCGCGCACATCCGCATTTTCACTTTCCGCTGCATCAGAATAGCTGTAATTCCCGGCCGTCATAGTCAGCGAATCCGTCTGTACAAGCTCGTAATCACTCTTGCCCTCCATCTTCTTTTCCAGAAGCCGAAGCAGGAAGGAGGCCGCCAGCGTCATACAGAGGTAGCCCACCATCTCAATCGTCGCAGACGGGAAATAGGTGAAGGTCGCACCGCTCACGGACTTATGCACAGAGAAGAAATCCGAGAAGCCGATGATGAACATCACAGAGGTGTCCTTCACGTTGATGATGAAGTTGTTGCCGATCTGCGGCATGATATTCCGAACCGCCTGCGGCAGCACCACATTGATCATGGTCTGGAAATGCGTCATGCCCAGCGCCTTGGCGCCTTCGGTCTGTCCCGGATCCACAGAGATAATGCCGCCGCGGACCGACTCTGCCATATAAGCGCCGGTATTGATGGAAACCACCAGAATGGATACGAGCCACTTTCCGGTGAACTGCACCGCATTGTTGGTGAAGTACGGCAGACCGTAGAAGATAAATACCGCCTGCAGAATCATGGGCGTACCGCGGAAGATCTCGATATAGACCCGCAGCACTGCCCGAACAAGCTTCAGAAGCCCCTTCTTCGCCGCGGAATCATTTTTGTTTACAGGGATTGTCTGCAGAATTCCGCAAACAAAGCCAATGAGGCAGCCGATGGCAGTACCCACCAGCGCCAGAATCAGCGTCCGGCGGATTCCGCCCAGGTATGTGCCGCCGTATTTCGCCCACAGCGTCCCCATATCCTGTACAAGTTGTGAAAATCGATTCATGCCGTATCCTCTCTGAAAGCCTTAACCCTGGCTGATGGGCTGGATGGCAATGGCATCTGCCATCATGTCGTTGAAGTCATCCTTTGTCATACTGCCGACAACCTCATTGATCTTATCCTTCAGTGTAGTGTTGCCCTTCTGTACAGAAATACCGATGTTAATGTCCTCGTCGCTGACCTCGAAGTTATCATCACTGTCGCTGAAATCCAGAATCATCATGTCAGGATATGCAGATACGGCACCCTGTGCTGTCGGCATATCGGTGCAGACGAAATCCACCGCTCCGGTTTCCAGAGACATCAGCATAGCCGGTGCAGATTCTGCTGCTGTCTGGATCTTGGCATCCTGAATCTGCGGAAGGCAGGTATCATACCAGATGGTACCCATCTGAGAGGTACAGCTGCCGCCGGCAAGATCTGCAATTCCCTTTGCTGCTGCGAAGGCAGAATCCTTCTTGGTGACGCATACGATGGAGGCATAGAGATACGGTCCTGCGAAATCCACCTGCTCTGCCCGCTCTGCCGTCATGGACTGACCGGCGATAACCGCATCCACGGTGCCGGACTGTACTGCCGGAATCAGGGAATCCCAGTCAAGCTGATGCACCTCAAGCTCCCAGCCGTTGGCTTCACAGATCTTCTTTGCCATCATAATGTCGTAGCCGTTGGCAAACTGGTCGGAATCTGCAATAGGCACTGCGCCGTTGGAGTCATCCGGCTGTGACCAGTTATACGGAGCATACGCACACTCAAGGGCGATGGACAGCACACCGTCCTCCACACCGGACTTAGTGCTGCTGTCTGCTGCGGCTGCCGTCTCATCGGCTGCTGCAGTTTCTGCATTTGCTGCAGCTGTCGTGCTGTTGGTGCTGCCGGATGATCCGCAGGCTGCAAGCCCGAGACACATTCCGCCTGCCAGAACCACTGAAATCATTTTCTTCTTCATAATCACTCCTCCTGCCGCTCCGCGGCTGTGTCGGATAGAAGGCGGTGAAATTGGCTGGTCTGTCCTGCATGGGCACCCGTGAACCAAGTTCACGCGAAGCCCATGCAGGACGAATACCCGCAAGCCAGGTTCACGCGAAGCC
>CAVAXR010000286.1:0-2462 GCA_963592375.1 Oribacterium sp.
CATTCATTTGCATATACTCGTTATAGCGATAAGGTTTTCCGCCTCGAGTACCTATCCGTGGCGGGTGTCCCTTCCATTCCAAAACCGCTTACCGTATAATAAACTCACTACTTCGTATCACAAAAAAGCCTGCGACTCTGAAACAACGCACGGCAGTCCCCTTAAGGAGAAACGCCAATGAATGAATCCGACCTGACACAACTGACTGTGGATATTCTGACCAGCTACTACAACAATGACCTGCAGCCCTTTTTTGACTATTGCCATAAAGACATCCTCTGGCTGGGGCCGGCCAAGGATCAGATCATCCGCACAAAACAGGCGTTAATGGAGGCTTACGGAAAGGAAGAGAATCCGCTGCGCTTTGCGGTAAATGACCTGACCGCCACGCCCGTCTACATTGCTGCAAACTGCATGAACATCCTGCTGACCTTCGTGGTCGACACCTTCTGGCCGGACGGCGGCTCCAACCGCGTGTTTCAGCGCATCACCTTCACCTGGGAGCGCAGGCGGAATGAGGCGCCGCGCATCCATATGTGCCATGTCTCCAATGCCATCGATTATGACAGCCGGGATTCCATTTACCCGGTGCATTATCTCGAGAGCCACCCGCAGATGACGCTCTATACCGAATCCACGAAGCGGCTGCATTTCTCCGGGCCGAACCGGACGACCCTGTACACCAGCCCGGAGCAGATTCTGTATATGGAAAGCGCCGGAAATCACACCCGCATCCACATGCTCTCACAGGTATTCGAGTGCAATGCGCGTCTGTCCGCCGTCTGCAGGCAGGCCGCAGAGGGCTTCATCCGCTGCCACGCCAGCTATCTCGTGAATCCGCTCTATGTCCAGTCGATCACGCGCTTTTCACTGACGATGTCCGACGGCCGGAAAATCCCGGTACCGGAGAAGAAGTATACCAGGATCAAGGCCGAGCTGCTGCGGGCGCAGGCACAGTCCTGACCGCAGGGCTTACACCGATTCAACGATCTCCGTCACTCTCTGCAGCAGCACTTCCCGATCGTTCCGTCCGGGGTCTGCCAGCACCTCCTGCAGAAGTGCCTGCAGTGTACGGCCGATTTCCGGTCCCTTCGGGATGCCGGCCGCCATCAGATCCTGACCGCTCACCGCCAGCATGCCTATGGAAATGCAGTCGCCCCTCGCGAGAATTTCCCGTCCGGATGCTTCCAGCGCCGCCAGGGTCTCGCGGGCCGCTGCCCGGTCCTCCGCTGTCTCCGGACTGCCCGCATTTTCCGGCACGCCTTCCTTCTCCCGGCTGAAGACATTATCCCCGGACACCAGCGCCTGACGAAGTGCCAGCACATCGAACCAGATCTCGGTGCCATAGGCTGCCAGCTGCTGCCGGATCTCAGTCTCATTCACAGGCAGCGGACTGCGGTACAGCGCGCCAAAGGACTGCGCATAGCGAATGGTATCATTGTCCATCTTGAGCTCGCGGAGTATCCGTTTTGTGCAGTCCGGCAGATTCCGCAGCAGCATGCCCCAGCGAAGACTCTTTTTCTCCGGCAGTGCGCCGCTCAGTCCGGGCAGTCCGCCATTTTCCGTAAGGCGCGGAAAATCCGCCGACACAAAGGGCGCGAGTCCCGTATCGAAGACCAGCTGCAGGCGTTCGGGATGCTTCGAGAGAAGAAGCTTTGTGAGCTCCGTCGCGATACGTTCCTTCGATACCTTCTGCAGATTCGCGGCAAGAACAGAAATCGCCCGCAGCGTCTCCGGCTCGATCTCGAAGTCCAGCTGTGCAGAGAAGCGAATCGCCCGCAGCATCCGGAGCGCATCCTCCTGAAAGCGATGCTCTGCATTGCCGACGGCCCGGATCCGCCGCGCCGCAAGATCCGCCATACCGTCATAATCATCCACGATGCCGGCCCGCTCGCTGTAGGCCATGGCATTGATGGTGAAGTCCCGGCGGGCGAGGTCCTCATGAAGGGACGGTGTGAAGATCACCTCCTTCGGATGCCTGCCGTCCAGATATTCGCCGTCGATCCGGTAGGTTGTGACCTCAAAGCCGATAAGCTCCCGCCTCTCATCGTGCAGCATCACCGTAACCGTGCCGTGTTCAATGCCGGTGTCGATGGTGCGGTGAAAAAGCTTCTTCACCTCCTGCGGCTTCGCAGAAGTTGTGATGTCCCAGTCGCCGGGTATCCTGCCAAGCAGCGTATCCCGCACGCAGCCGCCCACGGCATAGGCCTCGAAGCCGGCCTCCTCCAGCACGCGAAGAATCCGGCTCACCGGCTTCGGCAATGCTACTGTCACCTGTTCCTTTTTCTCGTTCTCGAACACAATTCCTCCTCTGTCACAATGCTCAGCGCTGAGCAGCAATCTCCATTTAGCAGCACATCGCCGCCGAAAAAGCCATAAAATTGTTGTAACTGTTTAACACCACATCACCACATCGCTTCGCGATGCGCGATGTGGCGGTTTAGAGGCGCTCCGCGCCTTAT
>CAVAXR010000287.1:0-2454 GCA_963592375.1 Oribacterium sp.
TAGAGCGCCGCCCTGTCACGGCGGAGGTCGTCGGTTCGATCCCGATCCGGGTCGCGAAAGTGATTTCACTTTTGAATATAATATTCGGTGCTATACATTAGCGAAGAGAAATTCAGGCAGCTTAGCGGCGGATCTCAAAATCCTCGCATTGCTCGGATTTTTCGATCAGTATGACTTACGTCATGCCGTCCTTGCGATTCAGCACCTTACGAAAGCGAGCTTTCGACGGCACTTCATCACAAGTCCGATGCACCGGTAAGTTTTTGCCGATATAGCTCAATAGGTAGAGCAACTGATTTGTAATCAGTAGGTTTTCGGTTCGAGTCCGAATATCGGCTTTCAAGGCACTTGGTACTTAGGTATCAGGTGCTGTTTTTTTATAGCTGATACGAAGCTTGGCCTAGGCCGTGATCTTCGGGAAAGCATGTTTCAGGAGGAGAATATCTATGAGAAGTGATTTGGTTAAGCAGGGTGTCGAGAGAGCACCTCATCGTTCACTGTTCAAGGCATCCGGATACACAAATGAACAGATTCGGAAGCCGTTGATCGGCGTAGTCAATTCCTATACAGATCTGGTGCCGGGACATATGCATCTGCAGCAGATTTCCCGTGCCGTGAAGGATGGCGTTCTGATGGCCGGCGGCACACCCTTTGAGTTTAATACCATTGCGGTCTGCGACGGCATTGCCATGGGACATAACGGCATGCACTTTTCTCTGAGCTCCAGAGAGCTGATTGCGGATACCATTGAATGTATGGCGACCGGACATGAGTTGGATGCACTTGTATTTATTCCCAACTGCGATAAGATCGTTCCCGGCATGCTGCTGGCAGCCTGCCGCCTGAACCTTCCCTGCGTTTTTGTATCCGGCGGTCCGATGCTGTCCATCAATCAGCGCGATCTGAATACGGTATTTGAGGCTGTGGGTGCCCGTAAGGCAAATATGATCAGTGATGCAGAGCTCGATGACATTGAAGGATCCTCCTGCCCTACCTGCGGTTCCTGCTCCGGTATGTTTACTGCAAACTCCATGAACAGTCTTTGCGAGGTTCTGGGCATGGCACTTCCCGGAAACGGCACCATTCCCGCAGTGTATTCAGAGAGAATCCGTCTGGCAAAGCAGGCTGGCATGCAGGTAATGAAGGTTCTCGAGCAGAATATCCGGCCGAGAGACATTATCACAGAGAAGTCCATCGAGAATGCGCTGACCACAGATATGGCGCTGGGATGCTCTACCAATACGGCACTGCATCTGCTGGCGGTAGCCCATGAGGCCGGTGTTCCTTTTGAGCTTAGCAAAATTAACGAGATCTCGGAGAAGACGCCGAACCTTTGTCATCTGGCGCCGGCCGGAAAGCACCATATGCAGGATCTCATGCAGGCCGGCGGCATTTATGCCGTTGTGAAGGAGCTGTCTGATCATGGACTGATCCATAAGGACTGCATGACAGTCCTGGGCGAGACCATTGGCGAAGCCACAAAGAACTCTGTCGTTCGTGATACCGATGTGATCCGTCCGTGGGATAATCCGTATCTGGCAACCGGCGGTCTGGCTGTTCTTTTCGGAAATATTGCACCGAACGGCTCCATCGTGAAGCGCTCTGCCGTTGCCCCGGAGATGATGGTAAATGAAGGCACGGCCAAGGTTTTCGATTCTGAGGAAGAAGCAATCGGCGCCATCTATGCCGGAAAGATCAAGCCGGGTGATGTGGTTGTGATTCGCTATGAGGGACCGGCCGGCGGACCCGGCATGCGTGAGATGCTGAGCCCCACTTCGGCGATTGCCGGTATGAAGCTGGATACAACGGTTGCGCTGATCACGGACGGTCGTTTCTCCGGCGCGAGCCGCGGTGCAGCCATCGGTCACATTTCCCCGGAGGCACAGGCCGGCGGACCGATCGCCTATGTAAAGGACGGCGACCGCATTAAGATCGATATCCCGAACTATTCTATTGAGCTGCTGGTTTCCGATGAGGAGATGGAAGAGCGGAAGAAGACCATGAAGGTTCGTGAGCAGAGGGATCTGACCGGATATCTCAAGAGATATGCACGTTATGTGCAGTCTGCGGATAAGGGTGCGATTGTAGAATAATGGAAAATTATGTTGAACATCTGGTGAAACGAAGAGATCCGGGCTTTTATAAGCCGCTGAAGCTGCTTTCGGGGCTTCTGGTAATCGCTGCGGTTCTGGCTTCCTTCGTCAGCATTTTTGGCCTGATCTTTCTCGGGATTGCTGCGGGGCTTGCCTGGTATTGCTTCCTGAACGGCAATGTGGAGTATGAGTATCTTTATATCGGCGGCAGTCTGACAGTGGACCGGATTCTGAATCGTTCCCGTCGGAAAAATGTGGTGGACACCACGAAGGATGAGCTGATCTGCATCTGCCCGAAGCATTCTTCGGCAGCGGATGCAGCCATCCGTGAGGGCGTGAAGCTGCAGGATCTGTCCGGCAG
>CAVAXR010000288.1:0-2448 GCA_963592375.1 Oribacterium sp.
CGCGAAAGTGATGGGATTGGGCTACCCCGGCGGGCCGGTTGTCAACCGTTTGGCCAATGAGGGTAACCCGAAAGCGTTCACCTTCAGCAAGCCCCATATTGCCGGGTACGACTATAGCTTCAGCGGACTTAAGACATCGTTTCTCTATACCCTGCGCGATGAGCTGATGAAGAACCCCGACTTTATCGAGCAGCACAAGCAGGATCTCTGCGCTTCGCTCCAGGCTACCGTGATCGATATTCTGATGAATAAGCTGAGAATGGCAGCAAAGGATCTCCACATCAAGGAGGTGGCGGTGGCAGGCGGTGTGTCGGCCAACTCTGGTCTTCGCGATGCCTTTATCGACCATGGCAAGCGTTTCGGCTGGAAGGTGCACATCCCCAAGTTCTCTTTCACTACTGACAATGCCGCAATGGTGGCAATAACGGGCTATTACAAGTACCTCGACAAGGAGTTTTGCCCCGTCGATGCCGCCCCCTTCTCACGTGTACAGATATGAACCATGTAGAGGAACTGGCCCAGCTGTTGGAAGCCAACGGCTGGACTGTCGGCACGGCCGAGAGCTGTACGGGCGGACATATCGCCCATCTTATCACCTTACGTCCGGGAAGTTCGGCTTATTTCAAAGGAGGTATCGTCTCCTACTGCAATGAGGTCAAGCACAACGTACTGGGGGTTTCGGAAGCCGACTTGCAAGCCTATGGGGCCGTCAGCGAGCCTGTTGTCCGACAGATGGCAGGTGGTGCCGCACGCGTATTGGATTGTGACTGCGCCGTTGCCACATCGGGCATCGCCGGTCCGGGAGGTGCTGTGCCAGGAAAACCAGTAGGAACGGTATGGATGGCTGCAACCTTCCATGGAAAGGTGCTGACAGAATGCCATCATTTCGAAGGGAACCGTCAGGAAAATATCGAACAGGCGGCGGATACTGTCATGGTCTTGCTCATCCGTCTGCTGAAGGAAAAGGAATAAGAGGAATGAGAATGTGGGTTTTCCGCAAAGGGAGACCCACCATTCTCCCTTTATCAGATCAAACTGAAGTGTTGCAATGCCTTACGGATGCCATCTTCATCGACAGATGCCGTGACATAGTCGGCCGCCTGCTTCACATCGTCTGCGGCATTGCCCATCGCCACTCCGATACCGACATGCTGCAACATCGCAATGTCATTTCCACCATCTCCGAATGCTATGGTCTCTTCCAGCCGAATGCCGTAATGTGCTATCACCTGGTCTATACCCACTGCCTTGCTGCTTCCTTGCGGCACTACATCAGCAAAGTAGGGATTCCAGCGGGTCGCCTCGCTATGGGGCATCGAAGCCATGATCGGAGCTTCGTCATCGGCCGTAAAGAAAGCGATCAATTGATAGACAGGTTTGTGGCGGACACTCTCCAAGTCGCCGTAGTCGGGTCGCTCGATGTTGAGTTGTTGGTAGACGATATCCACCGATTCATTGCGATAATTCATCAGAATAGCGTCTTCCATCACGCAAGCCACCGGGAAAGGATGTATACGCTGATAGTCCAGCATTGACTCAATATCCGCTGCATCTATCGGCTTCTTGTAGAGCACTTCTCCCTTGGGTGAGGTACAGAGTCCGCCGTTGAGCGCCACATATCCGTCCACCTCCATGTCGTTCAGATTGTTGATCCACAACCGATGCCGGCCTGTTGCGATGAAAACCTTCACACCGTTTTGGCGCAACTGGCGGATAGCCGCCAGCGTTGAGTCGGAAATGACATGGGTCGTAAAGCTGACCAGCGTACCGTCAATATCAAAAAATGCTGCTTTTATCATATATTCTCACTTGCTTTCTATCGACAAAGATAGCTGTTTTCGAGGAAAGAGCGGAAGAAAATAAGGGCACCCCCTCCCCTTTATCGTCATTTATTGATTTATGTTAAGCGACCAACTTGAAAAATGTTGCCGAACAAACAAAAAGATGTTCGGCAACATTCTCAACGATGATGCCGAACATCTTCTCAAATGGTGCCGAACATTTTCAGGGTTGGCCCCATTCTTCCTGTTTCACGCTGTGCGCTGCCCTATTATTTGTCCAGGAGCTCAGCCACTTTTTCTGCGATCTTCTCTCCGTGGATATTGCGGGCGATGATCGTACCGTCCTTGTCTACGAGGATCGTGTGAGGGATACTGTTGACATAATATACCTCGGTAGCGACTGTCTTCCACCCTTTCAGGTCAGACATCTGCGGCCATGTGATACCCAAATCTTGGATACCTTTCTCCCACGCTTCCTGCTTGCTGTCGAACGAAACGCCTACGATCTCGAAACCTTTGTCCTTGTATTGTTTGTAGAGTTCCACCAATTTCGGAGTTTCACGACGGCATGGAGGACACCAGCTTGCCCAAAAGTCGAGCAAAACGACCTTGCCTTTGCCCACATAGTCGGACAATTTTGCAGGTTTGCCCTTTACATCGGTCAGCT
>CAVAXR010000289.1:0-2430 GCA_963592375.1 Oribacterium sp.
CATGAGCACCATTGTGCGGGAGAACGGCCGGACCATCCTCTATACGAAGGGAAACCCGGAGAAGATCCTGTCCTTCTGTGCGGATGTGTCCGCAGAGGAAAGAGAAAAGATTCAGGCGCTGATGGAGGATTTCCAGAGTCAGGCGGGACGTCTCCTTGCCTTTGCACATAAGGAGCTTCCGAACGGCTATCAGGGCGAAGCCCAGGAGCTGCTGGAGCAGGAGATGCTGTTTGACGGCTTCGTGGTCATTTCTGACCCGCTGAGCCCGGATGTCTATGACGCCATCCGTTCCTGCCGAAGCGCCGGCATTGAAGTGAAAATGCTGACGGGCGACAATATCCGGACCGCCCGCGCCATTGCGAACGAGCTCCACATGCTGGATGCGGACCACATCGCCGTAGAGGCCGCCGACATTGAAAAAATGTCCGACGAGGAGCTGAAGCAGGCACTCCGGAGGATTCAGGTGATCGCGCGCAGCACGCCGCTCATCAAGATGCGGGTGGTGAAGCTCCTGAAGGAGGAAAAAAATGTTGTGGCGGTCACCGGTGACGGCATCAACGACGCACCGGCCATCAAGAATGCGGACGTGGGCATCGCCATGGGAATTGCCGGCACCGATGTCACGAAGGAGGCTAGCGACATGGTGCTGCTGGATGATTCCTTCGCTACCATCGTAAAGGCAGTGCAGTGGGGCCGCGGCATTTACGAGAACTTCAAGCGCTTCATCCAGTTCCAGCTGACGGTGAATGTTTCCTCCGTTGTGGTGGTAATCGCATCGATCCTTGCGGGCTTCCCGGCACCCTTTACGGCGCTTGAGCTCCTGTGGATCAACATCATTATGGACGGCCCTCCCGCGCTGACGCTGGGCCTTGAGCCGATCCGTGCCGATCTTCTGAAGCGCAAGCCGACGAAGCGGAATGAAAACATCATTTCAAAGGGTATGCTGATCCGCATCTTTGCGAACGGCCTGTATATTTCGGCCGTCTTCATGCTGCAGCACTTCCGGAATTTCCTGGGCGCTGCGGAGAATGAGCAGGCCACGGTGCTGTTCACGCTCTTCGTGCTGTTCCAGCTGTTCAATGCCTTCAACTGCCGTGAGCTGGACGAGACGCCGATGTTCCGGAATCTCCTCCGCAACAAGCTGATGCTCGGCGTGTTCCTCCTGGTTCTGGTGCTTCAGTTCATCATTACCCAGTTCGGCTATGCCGTATTCGAAACAGTGGCGCTTTCCGCCGGCATGTGGCTCAGGATGACGCTGACCGCCCTGAGTGTCGTGGTGCTGGACGAGCTGGTGAAGCTGGTCAGAAGATTTGGGAAGCACTGATGTAATCGGCATTTCCCGAACATATCCGTGAGAGGGACCGGGGTGATTTAAAATCATCCCGGCCCCTTTTACATTTACAAAATACGCTCCATAACGTACAATAGTTAGGATTCGTATCGAAATGCGAACGTTAAAGGAGCGTATTGTGATTATTTTAGTGGACTTTGAAAACACCCATGTAAACGGCATGGAAGGCTACAACTATCTGAACGAAACGGATACGGTTGTGGTGTACTACAGCGATGAGAATTCCGCTGTAACCCGGGGGATGGTGGAGGACCTGAAGAATCGTCAGGTCAATGTCCGGATGGTGAAGCTGCTGAAGCAGCATGCCAATGCACTGGACATGTACATCGCATCAACCACCGGCATGTTTCTGGATACCGGAGAAAAGATCTGTATCGTATCCAAGGACAAGGGCTACGCAGCAGTCCGTGATTTCTGGCACAGCCTTCGCGGTGCGGAAATTCTGCTGGGCGAGACCATTGAGGAGTGCTTCCTGCATTCGGTTGCCAACGACGACCCGCGGATTCGCCAGGTAAAGGAGCGGAGCCAGAAGGCGCTGCTGACAGAATCCTTCGAGACCATGAACCGGATTCCGACCCGCCCGACGCTGAGCCGTGCAAACAGCCGCCGTCGGAGAAATGACGAGCTCGATACCACAAAGAATCTCGAGCCTGTGACAATTCTCCCGAATCCGCTGCTGAAGCAGGTGAAGCCGGCTGAGACCGTCGAGGCAGAAGCTGCGCCGACTGCCGAGAACAGCGGCCTTACGGACGGACTGCAGATGGAAGAGGCGCTTCCGGTTTCTTTGGAAAATGTTGGCGACGGCCAGCCGGTGAACCGCGGCGGCTACAGCAATCTTCGTCCCGAGCAGGGCGGAAGAGGACGCCGGCCGGGAAGAGACAGCCGCGACAGCCGAAACGGACAGCGCAGGCGTAATGACCGTCAGAATCCCAATGAAGCGGTTTTCTACGGCGAGGAGGTTTTGCCGGAGACAGCAGAGCAAATCGCAGTGAACACGCTGAACGAGCAGAAGCAGCCTGAGAAAGCAGCTGAAAATGTGCGCAGTGAAGCCGCAGCAACGGAGAAGCGTGAGCATGAGC
>CAVAXR010000290.1:0-2423 GCA_963592375.1 Oribacterium sp.
AAAATGCACAAAATGCAGAGCGGAGCTTGCTCAGCGAAGCATTTTTGTCATTTTTTTGGTGGCAGCCAAGGTGCGAAGCGCCTCTGAACCGCCACATCGCGCATCGCTTTGCGATACAGCGATGTGGTGCTGAATTATGACATGTATTGTCTCGAATACAGCTTTTCGTGACGCATGCAGTGGATCTCGCCGGCCGGTGCAGACACCCCCAGCTCCTCCATTGTAATACTCTGACTGATCTCCACCGCCTTTTCCAGCAGCGGCAGGCTTTCATGCAGCACCCGCTGCCCCTCCAGCTGACTCAGCGGCACCAGCTTCACCGCATTGTTTACAATCGCAGACAGGACGCTGTAGCCGTACATTTCGAGAAGCTGCTGCACAGGAATCCCGCAGGCCTGTCCGTAGAGCCCCAGCACGATGGGGTGACAGCCCTCCCGGTACCAGGAGAGAAATGCCGGCTGTCCGCCCATTTTCTCCAGTGCCTTGGCCATGCGCTTTCCCATACGGAAGCTCCCCTGCCGTACCTCCTGCGGCGTTTTCATGGCCGCTGCGGTCTGATCCAGTTCTTTTATGTACATCTGCTCCTCTGCATGCGAATACGCAAGCTGCAGCAGTCCGAGATCCTGGTACGGAAAGGCATAGAGGAAGCCCTCAATATATTCCTGCAGCTCTGCCGGTGTCCGGATCCACTCCTCTGTTACATAGCTTTCGAGTCCGTTGGATAAGGTGAAGGCGCCAATGGGGAAAAAAGCATCCACCGTCTGCAGTATCTGCAGAAAGCCCGCTGCCTCACGCATGGCCGTGGTTGTGCCCTGTGTGTTCGGGCTCCGCCTCCTCATGCACATGGGCATGTCCATGACCGTGGCAGACCGTATAGTGCTCGAAGAGGCCCTCCTTCTTTTCCGGTGCAAAGCCGAGCTTCTGAAGATACAGATAGGTCGGCTCATCATAGATTACCGTCACGTGGTCGTCCGCAATGGCCAGTGACAGATGCCGGTTGCCCAGTTCAAAGCAGAGCCGTCCCATCTTCTGCATGCTGTCCACCGGTGTTACTGTCAGTGTACACGGGAGCTGCTGCACCTCAATGATCCGCTCCTCGTCCTGATAAAGCACATCGCCGTTCTGCAGCGGTCTCTCCATGACAAGTCCGATTTCCTCACCATGATCCGTTGTCGTCCGGATCCTTTTTTTCTCCATTTCATACCATTCGAGAGAAACCTTATGTATCTCTCTCCCGTTTGTCGGAAAATCCGACAGCTTTCCGATGACCTGATTGAGCAGCATTTGATAAACTCCCTTCTGATTTCTTCCTATATAAATGATGTTGAGGGCAAAATGACTCTTAGAATAGAAAATATTTCTGTGCCAGCGGCAGCTCCTCTGCCGGCTCACAGGTGATTTTCTCTCCATTCACCCGCACCTCGTAGGTCTCCGGGTTCACCTGGATATCCGCAATCACATCATTGTTCTTCATATCCTTCTTACCGATATTTCGGCAGTTCTGCACCGGCAGTACCTGCCGCTGCAGCCCGAGCTCCTCCTTGATGCCGTTTTCAAAGGCGGCGCCTGATACAAAGGAAATGCAGGTGCGGCTTCTGGCCAGACCATAGCCGCCGAACATATTTTTATAGACCACCGGCTCCGGTGTCGGGATAGAGGCATTTGCGTCGCCCATCTTCGAGGCCATGATAAAGCCGCCCTTGATGATCATTTCCGGCTTCACACCGAAGAACTTCGGATTCCAGAGCACAAGGTCGGCCACCTTGCCCACCTCAACGGAGCCCACATACTCGGACACACCGTGCGTGATGGCCGGGTTAATGGTGTATTTTGCAATATAGCGGCGGATACGGAAATTGTCGTTCCGCTCGCTGTCCTCCGGCAGCGGACCGCGCTGCTTCTTCATCTTGTCGGCGGTCTGCCAGGTTCTGGTGATGACCTCTCCCACTCTTCCCATAGCCTGGGAGTCGGAGCTCATCATGGAGAATATGCCCATGTCATGCAGCACATCCTCTGCCGCTATCGTTTCCGGACGGATGCGGGAATCCGCAAAGGAAATATCCTCCGGCACATTCTTGTCGAGATGATGGCAGACCATCAGCATATCGAGGTGCTCGTCCAGCGTGTTCTTCGTAAACGGCATGGTCGGGTTCGTGGAGGACGGCAGCACATTCGGGAAGGCTGCTGCCCGGATAATGTCAGGCGCATGTCCGCCGCCGGCACCCTCTGTATGGTAGGTATGGATGGTTCTTCCCTTGAAGGCGGCCACTGTATCCTCTACGCAGCCGGCCTCGTTCAGGGTATCCGTATGAATGGCCGCCTGTACATCGTACTTGTCGCAAACCGTGAGGCAGTGGTCAATGGCGTCCGGCGTGGAGCCCCAGTCCTCATGCAGCTTCAGCCCGCAGGCGCCTGCCAGAATC
>CAVAXR010000291.1:0-2420 GCA_963592375.1 Oribacterium sp.
TTCCAAGATCCTCCAGAAGAACAAAGCAGTCCGCAGAAACAGCTTCAGGCGCCGCAGCTCCCGCGGCGCCTTTCATATCCTTCCATATTTCTCCGTCCCGGAGCAAGACCTCCGGACAACAGGGCTGCTCGATCGTCTCGAATCCCTTTTCACTCCGAAGTGCCCGGTGTCTTCGGATCCGGGCCGCCGCCTCCGGGCCGCCGTCATTATACATCGTGGCGAGATACACGAGGCGCTTCTCCGGCCGTGTCGAAGCCGAAAACATTTCCCGAATCCGCGCTTCGGCATATTCTGACTTTCCGGAGGCCGCGCCGCCTGTCACTAAGATCAGCTTTCCCATCACCCGCTCTGCTTTTCCCCTATGCCTTCTTCACAATGTCATCTGCGCTCTTATAGATCGAATCCGCTGATACACAGCCGCGCACCGAGCTCAGCGGGTAAATGTTGGTGTTCCTGCCAACGCAGACACCCGGGTTCAGTACCGAGCCGCAGCCCACCTCCACGTGATCGGACAGCATGGCGCCAAACTTCTTGAGTCCCGTTTCGATCTCACCGTCCGATGCATGCACCACCACAAGCTTCTTGTCCGACTTCACATTGGAGGTCAATGAAGCCGCACCCATGTGCGATTTGTAGCCGAGAATCGAATCCCCCACATAATTGTAATGCGGCACCTGTACCCCATCAAAAATGATGACATTCTTGAGCTCACAGGAGTTGCCGATCACACAGCCCTTTCCCACGATAATATTTCCCCGCAGGAACGCGCACTGCCGCACCTCTGTCTCTGCTCCGATGATGATATATTCTGCAAAATAAGCCGAGTCAAACACCTTCGCCGTCTTATGAATCCACACATGCGGCTGCACCTCCGTATACTCCGCAGGATCCAGGGTCGGACCGTAGGCCGCGATGAAATCATGGATTTTCGGCAGCGCCTCCCAGGGATATTCCGCATCCGCAAAGCAGGCCTTTGCCTCCGTATACTGCAGATCGTACATATTTTTTATCTTCAGTTCTTCCTTTGTCATTCCAGTCTCCTACACTCTTGCAATCTTAACGGCCTCGGTGCGTGTACGCACGAAGGCATCCAGTTTGTCCATATATTCCTGTTCTGTGATCTTTCCCTCTGCCACATAGGACAGTCCCTTTTCCCAGGAAGCCGTCAGCTCCGGATTCAGCAGCTGCCGCACGGAGGCCTGTACCACCTGTGTGATCAGTTCGCCGAGCTTCGTCGGTGTCAGCACCTGTGTTTTTTTGTTGAGGGAAATGTAGTCGATCCGCTGCAGCTTGGTGAGGATCCCGGCGCGGGTCGCGGAGGTGCCGATGCCGCTGCCCTTGATCTGCGCCCGCAGCTCTTCGTCCTCGATGAGATTTCCGGCATTCTCCATCGCAAGAATCATCGTGCCGGAGGTATAACGCTTCGGCGGCGCGGTCTCCCCCTCCTTGATATTCAGCGCTGACAAAAGCAGCCGCTGCCCTTTCCGAAGCCGGAGCAGCATGGCGGAATTGCCTGCATTTTCCTGCTCCTCCTCCGGATTTTCTTCCCGACTGCTGTGCGGCACCCGCGCCACCCGAAGGTATCCCTCCTCCTTCAGCGCCCGGGAACCGGCTGCAAAGTTTTCTCCCATACAGCAAAGCTGTATATTCAGCTTCTCATAGATCGCAGGGCCATAAAAAACAGACAGAAACCGACGAACAATCAGTTCATATACATTCTGACTCAGCGGCTTCAGCCGCGAAAGCTCCCGCAGCCCGTCTCCCGTCGGGATAATCGCATAGTGATCGGTGATCTGCTTGTCATCCGTATACCGGCTTTTTCCGATATTCTGAAAGCTGCCGTTCTGCAGTACCTCCTCTGCAAAGCCCGCACAGGGAGGAAATGCCCGGAGGCCGTTCAGGTTCCTGCGGATTTCCTTCGCAACTGCCGAGGACAATACACGCGCGTCGGTACGGGGATAGGTGGTGAGCTTCTTCTCATAAAGCTCCTGTGCAATGCCGAGGGTCTCGTCCGGGCTCAGCTTGAACATTCGTGAGCAATCGTTCTGCAGCTCCGCGAGATTATAGAGAAGCGGCGGCTTTTTGGTCTCCCGCTTCCGCTCCACAGACTGCACCTCGGCCTCCCGCGGCAGCGGTGCAAAGCTCTGCCGGAACGCTTCTGCCTTCTCCCGCTTCAGAAAGCCGCTGTTTTTGTAGAGATCCGTCGGTGCGTAGTGCGGCGAATCCTCCCGGCTGCGGAACTCAGCTGTAAGGACCGGCAGGGCTCCGGCTGCAGCGCCGACAGCATTTTCCTCTGATGCAGCTGCAGTTTCCTGAAAGCTGCCCTGCAGTTTGTAAAAGCTCGTCTTCTGAAAGGCACGGATTTCCTGCTCCCGCCGCACGATCATGCCCAGCACACAGGTCATGACCCGGCCTACAGC
>CAVAXR010000292.1:0-2407 GCA_963592375.1 Oribacterium sp.
CCCTCGGACAGTCCGAAGGCGGAGATACCGTAAACGATGCCGAAATTAACGGCCTTTGCATTCCGACGAAGCTGCGGCGTCACCTCCGAAAGCGGCACATGGAACACCTGGGAAGCCGTCACCGCATGAATATCATCCGCATTCTGATATGCCGCAATCAGCTGCTCATCTTCACTGAGCGCGGCCAGAATCCGGAGCTCCACCTGCGAATAATCGGCGTCAAGGAATACGCAGCCCTCCTTCGGCACAAAAACACGCCGGAAACGCCGTCCCAGCTCTGTCCGAATCGGAATGTTCTGCAGGTTCGGTTCCGTAGAGGAAATCCGTCCCGTTGCCGTCACCATCTGATTAAAGCTGCCGTGAATCCGCCCGTCCCCGGAAATGAAGTTCAACAGACCCTCGGCATAGGTTGAATTCAGCTTGCTGAGCGTCCGGTACTGCAGAATATCGTCCACCACACTGTACTCTTCCGAAAGCTTCTCCAGCACATCGGCTGCCGTCGAATAACCGGTTTTCGTTTTTTTGCCGCCCGGCAGGCCCATTTTCTCGAAAAGAATCCGTCCCAGCTGCTGCGGCGAATTGATGTTGAATTCCTCGCCGCATTCCTCATAGATCCTGAGCCGCAGCTTTTCGATCCCTTCCCGCAGCTCCGCACCATAGGAAACCAGCGCATCCCGATCCACCAGCACACCCTCTTTTTCCATTTCCCGGAGCGTGTAGATCAGCGGCTGCTCCACTTCTGTATACAATTCCCATTCTTCCAGCTCCCGGACTCTTTCGAGAATCGAATCCGCAGTCAGCAGCGACACCAGCGCCGTGAAGCTTCCGCGCTCTTCCGGTCCGCTCATCGCCTTCTCCTCCGGCAGCTGCAGAGACAGATAATCCGCTGCAAGCTCGGCGCAGCCGTAGGTATCCCGCAGGGGATTCACCAGATACGCCGCCAGTGCCAGATCGTAAATGCCGGCACTTTCCGGCATTTCCAGAAGATGCAGCTGTGCCTTCAGATTCATGGTATACAATGTGCATTTTCCATACAGAGCCGCCAGCTCCGACGCATAGTCAAAGTCATGCATATGATAGAGCCGCTCGGCAGAAAGCGCAAAATAAAGCCCGTCCTCCTGCAGCGCAAAGCCTGCCCGGCCGGCATTCACAGCATCCTTAAAGATAATACGCGCCATATAAGGATCCGTACAATCCCGGCAGCCGGAAACGTCGAGCGCAGCCGCAGTCTCCTGCCCGCCGACATTTTCCTTTTCAAACCGCTTTGCCAGCGTACGAAGCTCCAGTGCCTGCACCTCTCTCAGCGAATCCGGGTTGAACATATCTTTCACCTCGGCATCTGCATAGGAAAATGCAATCGGCACCTCGGTATTGATGGTCGCCAGCGTCTTCGAGAGCGCTGCACTCTCCCAGTTGTCCAGCAGCATCTGCCCGGCCTTCGGCTTGCGCGGTACCTTGAAATCTGCATCCAGAGCATGCACCTTTGCATTTTCAATCGTATGGTAATGCTCGATGATCCACTGTGCCGTCTTCGGTCCCATACCGGGCACACCGGGAATATTGTCGCTGCTGTCGCCCATCAGTGCCTTCAGGTCAATGAATTCCGTCGGCGTTACGCCCCATTCCGCCTGTACATCTGACGGATAGTAGTTATATACCTCTGTCTGGCCCCTGCTGGTTTTCGGCAGGCTGATCTTGATATGTGCATCCGCCAGCTGCAGAAGGTCCCGGTCGCCCGAAACAATGGTCACCTCACGTCCCTCTGCCTGCATACGTTTTGCTGCTGTGCCCAGGATATCATCTGCCTCATAGCCTTCCATTGTGAGAATCGGTATCCGCATGCTTCCAAGCAGTGTCTGCACCAGCGGCACCTGCTCCAGCAGCTCCGGCGGCATGGGCTTTCGTGTTCCCTTGTATCCGTCAAACAGCTTGTGCCGGAAGGTCGGCGCCGGGAGGTCAAAGGCCACCGCCAGATGATCCGCCTTTTCTGTCTCAATTTCCTTCAGCAGAATATTCACAAAGCCAAAAACGCCGTTGATATGCTGTCCCTTCGAATTCGTCAGCTCCGGCACCCCGTAAAAGGCCCGGGACAGAATGGAATGTCCGTCAATCAGTAAAAGCTTGTCCATCGCTGCGTGTCTCTCCTCTTTCTGTATCCTGTGTAAATGTCTTCGGCGCCGCAGGCACGGATCAGATCAGCTGCCATCTCCGCGCCGCCATGATCAGCATAAACAGCACCGCCCAGAAAACGGCGGTATCCATGGCATACCGGGCCACCCGCAGCGCCGTGAGCTGCATAAGATGCCGCCGGGATCGTTCCAGTGTCCGCCGGAACTCATGGTCCAGATTCAGACTGTCATCATCATGATCCAGCTTCGCCGCGCCGGAATACACCATATGTGTGATC
>CAVAXR010000293.1:0-2404 GCA_963592375.1 Oribacterium sp.
GGACAAGCTAAAGCGCAGCCAGATGACTAAGGCTGTTGCCAACATTGAAAAGGTGCTGCATGAAAAGAGTGCGGTGGGACAGGAGGTTTCGCTGACGGTCATTCCCTTCTCAGGCCTGACCAAACAGGGCCGGGAGGACATTTTGAGCCGGATTGAGGAACAGTGCTGAAACTGCCATGCCTGCCCGCGCATACACCACAGCAAAATAAAAATGATGCTGGAGTCAAAAGTCCTTTTGACACTGGTATCATAAATATCAAAGGTATCGTCCGGGATTTTTACGGTAAGAGAGAAAGGAAGCCGATATGGATCGTATGAAACGCAGATGGGAACGAGAGCTGCAGGCTGGTCTTCGGGTGGAGAAGACGAATAAGCTGATCGAGGCGGCGTGCCTCATTGCACTCGGACTGGTTCTGCTCATCTGGTCGGGGACGGCACTGACCATCATCTGTCAGGGAATTGCAGGAATTGTTGCGGTTCTCGGAATCGTTATCATTGTCATGTTCCTCATGGGACGAAGCCATGTGTATGGGAGCACGGCAGGCCTTTTCGCCGGCGTAGTGGCAGTGGTGATGGGATTGTATCTGTTCTTTAATCCGGACATTCTGGCATCACTCGTGCCGACGATCGTCGGACTTTTGGTATTGGTGACAGGTCTGGTGGATCTGTCTGAGAGTATGCGCATTGTGCGTCAGCGTTCCGGCGGGGTCTCCATTGCTCTGGTCATTGCTGTCCTGGAACTGATACTGGGTGTTGTGTTCATCATCCATCCGGTTGCCATTAACCGGATTCTGATGAAGCTGATGGCACTGACCCTGCTGGCGGACGGGATAGCGGATATCTGGATGATGCTGCAGCTTGGGAAAGCAGAAAAGCCCATGGAGGCGATGGCTGCTGTGGCAGCCGGAGACGTGACGGATGCTGAGATACGTCCGCTGCATGAAGAGAAGGCTTCCGGGGCAAAGATGAATCCTTCTGAGAATACAATGGAGGGCTACACCACGATTCCGCGTCCCTCAGAGGAGCAGAAGGCGGCGCCGGCCGCAGAAGCCTGGCCGGAAGGGAAATCTGCAGCTGACGGGAAGACTGCAGGATCGAAGGAACCGGTGAATGAGGTGGAACAGGATGCCAGAGAAGCCGGCGCATCGGCCAATCAGGAGCTGTTCGAAACGAAATAGTGCTGCGCTGTACAGCAACGATATATAAAGTTTTAAGAATTTCAGAGACTCTGTCCGCGTTGACAGAGTCTTTTTTAGTGTTATAGTAGCTATAGAACAGACAAACAAGTTGCGGCAGAGAATGATCGGTGGATCTCTTGTTCACATATCAGAGCCGAGCCTTCTTTGACCTGACAGGAGGATATAGCATATGAACATTCAGAAATTCACACAGAAGTCCATGGAAGCAATCCAGAACTGCAGCGGTCTGGCTGCGGAATACGGGAACCAGCAGATCGAGCAGGCGCATCTGCTGTACTGCCTGCTGACGGTAGATGACAGTCTGATTGCACGGCTTACCGAGAAGATGGGAATCAATCCGCAGGATTTTACAGCACGTGTGAAATCTCTTGTGGAGGCATTGCCGCGGGTGAGCGGCTCCAATGTGCAGAGCTACGTCAGCAATCCGCTGAACAAGGTGCTGACTGAGGCTGAGACCGAGGCCAAAAAGCTAGGAGATGAGTACGTATCCGTAGAGCACCTGTTCCTTGCCATGCTCCAGCATGCAGATGCCACGATGAAGGAGCTCTTCCGGGAATACGGAATCTCCCGCGAAACATTCCTGCAGGCGCTGCAAACGGTACGGGGCAACCAGAGAGTAACCTCGGACAACCCCGAGAGCACCTATGACACATTGGAAAAATACGGCGAGGAGCTGGTGTCCAAGGCAAAGGAAAAGAAGCTTGATCCTGTGATCGGAAGAGACGATGAGATCCGCAGTGTCATTCAGATCCTTTCCCGCAAGACCAAGAATAATCCGGTGATCATCGGCGAGCCCGGTGTCGGCAAGACGGCGATTGTAGAGGGACTGGCCCAGAGAATTGCCAACGGCGATGTGCCGACCTCCTTAAAGAACAAGAAGATTTTCTCTCTGAACATGGGTTCCCTCGTGGCCGGAGCAAAATATCGCGGAGAATTCGAGGAACGTCTGAAGGCAGTGCTGGACGATGTGAAGGCTTCGGACGGCAACATCATTTTGTTCATCGATGAGCTGCACACCATCGTCGGCGCCGGCAAGACAGACGGCGCGATGGATGCCGGCAATATGCTAAAGCCCATGCTGGCAAGAGGCGAGCTTCACTGCATCGGTGCAACAACGCTGAATGAATACCGGGAATACATCGAGAAGGATGCAGCCTTAGAGCGTCGCTTCCAGCCGGTGATGGCAAACGAGCCGACGGTAGAGG
>CAVAXR010000294.1:0-2402 GCA_963592375.1 Oribacterium sp.
ATGAACGGATCCTTCCCCTGCTCGTAGACGAACGGTATGATATCTTCCAGCTTCTGATAGGTGACGGCCGACACGAAAGCGATCACCCCCTGGTGATTCTTCCGCGTATAACGGTCGAGGCGCTCCTGAGGAACGCGCTGCACCTGTATCAGTCTTCCTTTCAACACCTCAAACAATTCCTTGGCCAATTCGCCTTGCAAATCGCGCCGTATCAGTATCTTGTCGATCTCCTTGTCGGACTGAATGGCTTCAATCACGGCACGGATTCCAAAAATCATTTCGCTTTCCTTCATGCTGTTCTTCTGTTTTTAGGAGAGATTCACCCGGCATCGGGTGCTTCTCCGCTTGCAAATATAGCGTTTCTGCCCGCCATTACCAAATCCCAACTGCCCAATCTTTTCTTGGCATCATGCCATCCGGCTCTTGTAGTCGGCATAACCGAACTGGCGGAGCAGGCGGAAACCGGTTGTTGGGTTCCATATTCCGATCGACGGATGGGTCACACCGTTGAATAGGGTCGTCTTCACCATCGTATAATGGATCATGTCGCGGAAGACAATCCTGTCCCCTATTTCCGGCTCGCCGCCACCGTCGAAGGCCCAGTCGCCGTAGTAGTCGCCCGCCAGGCAGCTGTTGCCGCCCATTCGCCACCGCTTTTCGCCCGGCTGCGGGTCATGGGCACCCAAAATGACCGGCTTGTAGGGCATCTCGAGGCAGTCCGGCATATGACAGGCAAACGACACATTGAGCATCAGTGTGTTGACACCGCCGTTGCTTACCTTGTCCTCGACGGTAGCCACAAGGCATCCCGTGTCCCAAGTAAAGGCACTGCCCGGCTCAAGGATGAGCTGCAGATGGGGATAACGCGCCTGGAACTCGTTGAGTATGGCTATCAGTTCGTCCTCGTCATAGGCTTTGTGGGTCATCAGATGCCCGCCACCCATGTTCAACCACTTGATCTGCTGGAAGAAACGGCCGAAGCGTTGCTCGACTGCCTTCAGCGTTTGTCTGAGATCGTCGGGGCGCGACTCGCAAAGCGCATGGAAATGCAACCCCTCTATTCCCGATGGCAGCTCCGTAAGGTCCTCGGAAAGGACACCCAGACGCGAGCCACGGTCGCATGGATTGTAGAGGTCGGTCTCGACTGTCGAGTATTCTGGATTGACGCGAAGGCCACAAGAGACCCCGGCGGCGTGGGCTTTCTCGGCATAGCGCCGGTACTGATTCAACGAATTGAAGGTGATATGGCTGCTGAGACGGAGGATCTCGTCGATCTCCTCGGGCGTATAGACAGGGGCATACGTATGTGTTTTCTCGCCATACTCCTCATAGACGAGGCGTGCCTCGGACAATGAACTGGCCGTGGCTCCGTCCGAATGCTTTTTCAGCTCCGGGAAGATGGGCCATGTAGCGTTGGCTTTGAGTGCGACGATGATGTGTGCGCGGGTCGCTTTCCGCACCTTGTCGATCACTTCCATATTGGCAGCGAGCAGGGTCTCGTGCAGCACATAACAAGGCGAAGGAATGGAATCGAAATTCCACTCCTTCAAAAGCTGTTCCTTATCGATCATCTTATACTTCAAGGTCGATGTCAAACTTCTCTACCCAAGGCAATCCCTGTTCGCCCAATTCGGCCAGGAAAGGATCTGGATCGAACTGTTCTACATTATATACACCGGCCCCTTTCCACAATCCGCGGACGAACATGGCTGCTCCTAAGGCAGCAGGTACGCCAGTGGTGTAGCTGACAGCCTGCGTTCCTGTCTCCAGATAAGCCTTTTCGTGGTCGCAGTTGTTGTAGATATAGTAGGTATGTTCCTTTCCGTCCTTGATACCTTTGATGCGGCATCCGATGGATGTTTCGCCGTGATAGTTGGAACCCAACGATTTCGGGTCGGGCAGCACGGCTTTCAGGAACTGAAGCGGTACGATCTTCACGCCGTTGTAGTCCACCTCGTCGATGCGGGCCATGCCGATGTCTTGGATAACGCGCAAGTGAGTCAGGTACTCCTGGCCGAATGTCATCCAGAAGCGGGCACGTTTGATCGAAGGATAGTTCTTGACCAACGACTCCAACTCTTCGTGATAGAGCAGATAGGAGTCGCGTTTTCCGATGTTCGGATACGAAAGGTCCTTGTGGATCTCCAGCGGTCCTGTCTTCACCCACTGGCCGTTTTCGTAATAACGTCCGTTTTGAGTGATCTCACGGATGTTGATCTCTGGGTTGAAGTTGGTGGCGAATGCCTTACCGTGGTTGCCAGCATTGCAGTCCACGATGTCCAGATATTGAATTTCGTCGAAATAATGCTTGGCTGCATAGGCCGTAAAGATGGCAGAAACACCCGGGTCGAAGCCGCAGCCCAGGATGGCTGTCAGGCCCTTCTCCTTGAAACGGTCCTGAT
>CAVAXR010000295.1:0-2397 GCA_963592375.1 Oribacterium sp.
CATACGGAAGGAGAAGAAACTCCGCAATCCGGTGCAGCAGCTTTACAACTTGGTAAATCACCGGATAGTGCGGTGTGTTCGATCTGCGGCATATTTCTTTGCGGATTTCACAGGGCTTGATTTCTGCGCCGTTTTTCATCTCCTCCTTCTGCGGCGGTTTTCATATATCTGTGATTTCCGGCTTTTCACTGCGTACGTACGTACCGGACAGACGCAGCAGGGCTTTTTCCCGCGCTGTTTTCACGGAAGCGTGGGATTTCCGCCTGCCCCGTGGGTCATTCCTCATTCCGTACGTACGTACATAGCGATTTGCCCCAATCCCCGGATATACAGGGGCGTGCTGTGACCTCGATGCCCAGAAAGCCCCACACCCGGCGGCCTGCGGCGTTGGTGACGGTGTTGGTGTGCTCCAGATTGTACTTTTTCTGGTTGGCTACCAGAAAATCGCTGAAGGTACGCTGCTTCATGGGGACAAGGCCGTTCTCGTCGCACCAGAGGCTGTACACGGCATACAGCTCCTTGGAGCTGACCGACATATCCGCTTTCAGGCGGATGTAGCCGGTGGAATCCATGAAGTCCAGAATATTGTTGCCGTCCCGCCGCACATACTCCCGGTTGGCTCTTGTGCGGGGACTTTCGGTGAAACGGTAGCCGTTGGCGGCCAGCCGCCGCAAGCCCGCAAAAACCCAGAGGAAAATGCTCTCCGCCTCCCGCTTCATCTTCGCGGCAATCTCGGTATCGTCCATGCGGCCTGTGGGTCTGTCCTTCGTGGTCAAAATGAGCTGGCGGCGGTAGAAGCCGTTGCTGCGGTCATATAAGGCCTGCAGATCACCGTTGGAGAAGGCCAGCAGCCGGGCGTACATTCACCCCTGGTAGCTCTGCACACCCTTGCGCTCCAGATCCATCTTGCCCTGCGCCGTGACGATGGATTTGACGTAGTTGGTCTGCTTCAATGCCTCCATCTTCATATCGTCGTCCACCAGCAGGTGAATGTTCTCCAGGTCTGCACGGGCAAAGCGGTTGTCGGATATCTTCCCGATGCTGCCGTCCTTCATGTTACAGCCGAACACGGCGGAGAGCACCGTGCCGATCTGGGATTTGCCCTCGCCGCCTTCGCCCTTGATGATCATCATCCGCTGTCCCTTGGTGCTGGGGATGAGGCAGTATCCGATATACTCCTGCAAGTTGGGAATATCCTCCGGATATAGCAGGTCGGAGAGAAACCGTAGCCACAGCTCCGGCGCTCCGGCATTGGGGTCATACCGCACCGGGAAGCGGCTGCGCACCGCGCCATTCCTGCCCGGCGTGAAGCTACCGTCGATATGCAGCGTCCCGTTCTGCACGTGGATCTCATCGGGCCGGGGTGGGAAATCCTCCACATGAGCGGCCAGCTTCATCAGCTCCGCTATGTTGCAGATGGTACGGGGAATGTTTTTTACGGCGCAGCCCTCCAGTTCGGTAAAAATCTGTTCCTTCAGGGGCAGCAGGTCGGTCAGCCGCCCTTCCGGGGTAAAGAAGGAATTGCCGGAATAGACCAGCTCATGGCGGGACAGGAAATCCCGGCAGAAAAGGGCCTCGTTGATATCCTTGCCGTTGAACCAGCCCGGCCATGCCCCGTCAGACCGCGAGGTCGTAGTCATATTCTGTGTTTCTCTCATACTGTTGATCCTCTCTTCGTTTTCTCTTGATGTACTCCCGCAACTGCTGTATTCTGCCGTTATCTGTCAGTTCCCGGACGGCGGCGACCTGCTGCTCCGTGCTGCCGGAGATGAACACGTCGCAGAGGTACTCGATGCGGCACTCCATCTGGCAGGCCTCCACAAAGCGGTCATCCAGTTGCTCCTCCGGCGTCCTGGGCGCATATCGCTCCTTCCAGTCTTGAAGCAGGTGCAGATACTCTGTCAGAACAGAAAAACACAGCCGCTCGTTTTTCATGAGCCGCTGTGCTTCCGTTCGGATGCGCTTTGCGTGAATTGCCGCTGCGCTGGGCGGTTTGTCCGGGTCAAGATGAAAATCTGCCATCAGCTTCCGTGCCGCATCATAGGGCGAAAGCTGAAACAATTTGCCCACAAAGTCAATCACATCCCCATGCGCACCGCAAGCAAAGCAATGATAATGGTTGTTCGCTACAATCAAGCTGGGGTGTCGGTCGTTGTGGAAGGGGCAGAGAGCTTTCCCATACCTGTTCACATCGATCCCGTACAGCTCTGCTGCTTCCCGCAAGCTTACATTTTCTTTTACAGTTTCAAAAATACGCATCATAGCCTCCATTTCTGCACAAAAACGGCGGCCTGCCTGATATGAGGCAAGCCGCCGTCTGCGTCTTTTCTTATGCTGTTTTTGTTTCTTTCTCCGGCACAGCCGGGGTAGTGTTCTTGCCTCTTCGGGCGGCATTTC
>CAVAXR010000296.1:0-2392 GCA_963592375.1 Oribacterium sp.
TAGGCCTTCACATCCTTTACCCTGCAGGGCTCCCAGCCCCAGGCATGATCGATCAGCAGCTCCGTATTTTTCCCGAACAGCCGGTAAAGCAGCTCCTCATTCTGCAGGGAGCAGCTCGCAATATCTCCCATGGTATACATGCCGTGGGCTTCCAGCTTCCGGGCATAGCCGCGGCCCAGCCGCCAGAAGTCCGTCAGCGGACGATGCGTCCACAGCGTCCTCCGGTAGCTCATTTCATCCAGCTCGGCAATCCGAACGCCGTTTTCATCCGCCGGAATATGCTTTGCCACGATATCCATAGCCACCTTACAGAGATATAAATTCGTCCCTATCCCCGCCGTTGCCGTGATGCCTGTCTCCTGCAGCACCTCCAGTATCATTTTCATCGCCAGCTCATGCGCCGTCAGCCTGTAGGTTTCAAGATAGGGCGTCACATCGATAAAAACCTCATCAACGGAATAGACGATCATATCCTCCGGCGAAACATAGCGCATGTAGATCTTGTAGATATCCGTGCTGTACTGCATATACAGTGCCATCCGCGGCTTCGCAATCAGAAAATCCAGAGACAGCGCCGGATTCTTTTTCAGCTCACTGCCAAAGCAGGACGAACCGCTGAAGCTCTGCCCCCGCAGTCTGCGGCGGCGGTCGGCATTTGCCTCCCGGACTCGCTGACGTACTTCAAACAGCCGCGCCCGGCCGGGAATGCCGTAGGATTTCAGCGTCGGCGTCACGGCAAGGCAGATGGTTTTGTCCGTGCGGCTTTCGTCCGCCACCACAAGATTTGTGTCCAGCGGATCCAGCCCCCGCTCCCGGCACTCCACGGAAGCATAGAACGACTTCAGATCAATTGCGATATAGATTCTGTTGTTTTCCGTCATCTGTCCTCCTTTCTTCCGACGCCGTTTTCTCAAAATAGTGTTATCGGCTAAACCTCTATGCTTTCGCCCAACGCGAAGGAGTACAGCAGCCGCTCCTTCACCGGACGCCCGGTGATACCGGCCAGTGCATCCGCGTAGAGACCGAGCTGCAGTGCATAGCGCTGCCGCAGAACCTCCGGATCCCGCACCCGGTCCGTCTTATAATCCAGCAGCAGGATGCCGTCCTCCTCCAGAATAAAAGCATCCGCAACACCCTGCAGCAGCACAGGCTCTGTCACCTCGGAATCCCGGAAAAGATAGTTGTAGGGCACCTCTGTCATGAAGCGCTGCTCCCGGAAGAGCTTTCCCTCCTGCTCTGCCCTTTTCAGGCGTTTTCCCAGCGGTGATGCTACAAACCGCCGGATCGCCGGAAGGTCCGCCAGCTTCCGCTCCTCCTCCGGCAGCGCCTCCAGCTGCGCCGTCCCCTTTGAAAAATCGTATTTTGCAAGAATTCTGTGCATGAGGGTTCCGCGCCGGGCACCACCCTGCGGCATTCCGGGCACAGCAGTCTTCGGCGTTTCCTCCTCTTCCGAAATGACATACTTCTCCGTACTGCCGCTGGTATCGATCCGGATTGCAATGCCGGCTGCCGGCATCTGTTCTTTGTCCTTCACCTCTGCAGCTGCTGCCGGCGCGGCTTCCGTTTCAGTCCGGCTTTCGCTTTCCCGTCCTTCCGCAGCCTCCTCCCGCTCGCGGATCTCCGTAACCGTATGCTTCGGAAAGAGCTTTGTGGCCGCTTCGTGGGGATAACGGAAGCACCGGCAGGCCTCGGCCTGCTGCCGCAGCGCTGCCTCCGGCTCCCGGGCAAACAGTGCCGACTGGAAGTCCTCCGCCAGCACCGCAGTATCCGCGAGCTCCGCTTCCTCCTTCTGCCGCAGGCTGTCGGGACTGTCCGTATACAGCCGGATCGTTCCGTGCGTCTGCCACAGGCGTTCGCCCTCGGCCATCAGGATCCAGTCCAGGAGACAGGCAGCACTGCCGATCATACTGCCGGACAGGCTCCGTCCGCACTCTCCGTAACGCGCAATGGCTTTCTCCGGATCCGCACAGGTACCGCTCATGATCAGCTTATCCTCTGCCCGGGTCATCGCAACATAGAGTACCCGCAGCTCCTCGCCCAGCTGCTCCGCCGCCATTTTGGTCCGGACGCCAAGCTTGCGGAGAGACGGGTAGCGAATCCGCTTCTCCGGATCAATGTAGTCAGTGGCAATGCCCATCAGGGGATCGATCAGCACGTTGCCGCTGAGGTCCATCTTGTTGATGCGGCGGCCGAGCCCCGCCAGAAATACCACCGGAAACTGCAGGCCCTTGGACTTATGGATCGACATGATCCTCACGAGATCATTCTGCTCCGACAGCACGGACGCCTCTCCCTGATCATTGTTGTACTTCTTCAGCTTTTCGATATACCGGATAAAATCAAAGAGACCGCGATATGAGGTCTTCTCAAAGGCTAGTGCCGAATCGATCAG
>CAVAXR010000297.1:0-1327 GCA_963592375.1 Oribacterium sp.
CCGTTGTTCTGTGTCATGAAGTAGTAGTTCCCGTCATGTACCGCAGTTCCCAGAACGATCATGAATAGACCTTCTACCGACATATACTTGTCCATGGAATTTCCAATGGTCTGGCAGCAGGTACGGCCGTTGTCGTCTCTCTTGGTATGGCTCGTGATATACACGATCACGTCATCCGGCAGAGAGTCGATGGCATTCAGCACCTCTGCATACGGCTGCTGAATCTCGTTGAATTTATCCCAACCCTTCTCACCGATGCGGTTCATCATTTGCCGCCCAAGAACGTGCTGGAAGTCGTCAATGACGATTGCCTTTTTATCAGTGTTCTGCATCTCCTTCTCGATCTGCTTACCAATTCCCGGCAGCATCGGATTGACCTTTGCCACCTCATACCGTCCTCTGAATGGCAGGATCGGCTTGGTTACAGAAATGATCTTCACCTCATCGGGCGAAAATCCTTTGATGCTGTAGGACTTACCTGTTCCCGGCTCGCCCAGAATCAATACTCCTAATGCCATGATGTTTGCTCCTCCTTTACAAACTTCTTGAATTTCTCAAAATCCTTTGGATACAACAGGATCCCAACTCCCCCGGCCTCTTCGATTAGCCGGAGCTGTCTGAGCTGTAACTCACTTGGATGTCCATTGCTGGCCTTTAGTTCGATTCCAACGAAGCACCCGTGAATGCAGCACAGCAGATCAGGTACTCCTGCTTTGGTAAACTGCCCACCGCCCCAGTATTTCACATACCAGCATCCCTGCTCCGTGAGAAACCGCTTCACGCGGTTCTCAAAATTCTTCTCCTCAGCCATTGCCGCCCTCCATCTCAAAGAGTTTGTCCGTGTAGTCCTTGCCCTCTTTTAGGGCCGCCAGATTCCTAGTCTCGATAGAATTTTGGACGAGCGGGTAATAATAGAAACACGTTCCGCTCTGGCCGATGCGGTGTATACGTTTCTTCGACTGCTCCCATTGATCGCAGGAGCCTTTGCCAAGCGGCAGAGTGAAGTAGATGATCCTCTGCGCCTTCTGAAGGTTCAGGCCATAGGCTCCAGCCTGATACTGGATTAGCGTGATGCTGTCATCCTGCTCCTCGTATGCTCTCAGGTCTTTCTCTTTGCCGTTAACCACACTCACCGGGCGATCCATGCCCTTTGCCATGTTTCGCAGAGCATCCAGTTCCTTATTCCAGTTGTAGAAAATGATCCACCTCTCCTCACTGGATTCGACCAACTCCCTTACGGCCTGCATCTTGTCCGTGTGATAGGATCCGCATAACTGCCGCATATAGAGCATCTTCGTCAGCGTGTTGTCGCCCACGAGCTCGGTTC
>CAVAXR010000297.1:1374-2376 GCA_963592375.1 Oribacterium sp.
TCAGATATCCGCTCTTTGCGAATTTTTTGTATTCTGCCGTCCTCTCCAGCGGGATTATCTGCTCGACCTGTTCCGGCAACGTCAGCACCTCACTGGTCTTTTTAAACAGCGCCCCATGCTCCCGGAGTTTTTCCTTGAGATGCTCCACGTTCTTGTATCCGGTGACCTCTTGGTGCATATACTGCCCGCCATAGTCAACCCATTGATACTCAACGTAGCTGTTCCAGTACGCTGTCTTCGTGATCTTCCAGCCCAGCAGTCTACATTGGCTCCAGAGTTTTTCGTACTTCCCGGCAGTCGGCGTGCCGGATAACAGCACAACCTGATCAGGATGCATCCGCAGAATGGCCTTTGACCGCTTGGCCTGCTCGTTACAGATCAGTGATGATTCATCGAGCATCAGAGCAAAACCATGTAGCGCCTGCAACTCCTTCCTGCGAAATACCAGGTCATAATTGATAACTCCAACAACTCTGTCTCTCTCGATAAATCGTCTCAGCTCTCGCTGATTCGTCAGATCATGCACTTCCCAGTCATAGTGCTGATGGAAGTGATCGAGCCAGTCCTTGATTTTGGATTTCTGGCAGACCACCAGATTCCTGGTATTCCCGATCTGGTGGAGCTTCTCAGCCCCCATGAAAGTCTTTCCGAGCCCCATGTCATAGTAGAATGCTACGTGATCCTGATCTTTAACCGCTTCCAGCGCCTCTTGCTGAAATGGGTATAGCTCCATCATCTCACCTCCTTTCCCTTTAGTTTTGCCGTCCACCCACCCTCTCACATGGCCTCGCCATACCGGGCCCTGCCCTTACCGGGCGTTGCCTCGCCGAAACTACTCACTGCCGATCCATGCCAAAACACCTCGGCGCCGCGCCGTGCACTCGTTACGATGCCGCCGCTTCTCTTTGGCTTGCCATTGCTGTACATATATATGCCATGCCGTACCTAAACGATGTCCTGCCAGACCTTGCCATGCCTTCACTCAACCACGCTTCGCCGTTA
>CAVAXR010000298.1:0-2353 GCA_963592375.1 Oribacterium sp.
CCTGTACATCGTACTTGTCGCAGACCGTGAGGCAGTGGTCAATGGCGTCCGGCGTGGAGCCCCAGTCCTCGTGCAGCTTCAGTCCGCAGGCGCCTGCCAGAATCTGCTCCTCCAGCGTCGCCAGATCCGAGGAGTTGCCCTTTCCGAGGAAGCCGAAGTTCATCGGCAGCTCCTCGGCTGCCTCCAGCATTTTCTGAATGTTGAACCTTCCGGGAGAGCAGGTGGTGGCATTCGTGCCGTCCGCCGGTCCGGTACCGCCGCCGATCATTGTGGTGATGCCGCTGTACAATGCAGTCTCCACCTGGGTCGGACTGATAAAATGAATGTGCGTGTCCAAACCGCCGGCAGTCAGAATCAGCCCCTCACCGGCCAGCACCTCGGTACCGGCACCGACCACAAGCTGCGGATCCACGCCATCCATAATTGACGGATTTCCGGCCTTGCCGATGCCGCAGATTTTTCCGTCCTTGATGCCGACATCCGCCTTTACGATACCCCAGTAATCCACGATCACCGCGCTGGTGATCACGAGATCCGGACAGTCCGCATCCCGCACCTTGCAAGACTGGCCCATGCCGTCCCGGGCGCTCTTGCCGCCGCCGAACTTCAGTTCATCGCCGTATACGGCATAATCCTTCTCAACCTCCAGAACGAGAGAGGTATCCGCCAGGCGGATTCTGTCTCCCGTGGTGGCGCCGTACATGTCTGCATATTTCTGTCTGCTGATCTTATTCATCCTCTGCCCCCTTGAAGCCCTTCTCGGCAGCCCGCTTGAGCGCTTCTGCCTTCACTGCCGGATCATCCATTGCACCGCTGACCAGTCCGTTCAGGCCATAGCCCTCCCGGCTTCCGCCGATCTCCACCAGATTCACCCGCCTGGTCTCACCCGGCTCAAAGCGAACCGCATTTCCCGCAGGAACATCCAGCCGCATCCCATAGGCCCGGGCACGTACAAACTGCAGTGCCTTGTTGGCCTCGAAGAAGTGAAAGTGCGAGCCCACCTGAATGGGGCGGTCCCCGGTATTGGTGACCTCAATGCAGGCAGTGTCCCTGCCGACATTTAACGCGATTTCCCCATCCTCCACAATCAGCTCCCCCGGAATCAGCTTGTTCTCCGGGCTGATAGGGTTATGGATGGTCACAAGCTTTGTACCGTCCGGAAAGGTGGCCTCCACCTGAATCTCCGGAATCATTTCCGGCACGCCCTCCATGCAGTCCTCCGCTGTCAGGAGCTTTGCGCCCATGCTCATCAGCTCCGTAACGGCATGCCCGTCTCTTGCCAGCTCCAGAAGCTCTGCACTGATATAGGCCACCGCCTCCGGATAATTCAGCTTGAGTCCTCTGTCCTTTCGTTCCCTCGCCAGCGTGCCCGCCAGATGAAGCATCAGCTTATCTGTCTCTCTCGGTGTCAATCGCATCTTTCTGCCTCCTTCTTCTTTGTATCCGCCGGAACAGAATCTCCCGTTTCCGGTAAACGCGTTTAGCAGAGAAAAACCTTTCCGGTTTTCTCTGCATCATTTCAGTCTTATATCATCCGGATGACATTTCAGCCTCTCAGCCTCAATCCGTCATCATCCGCTGTACCTCTGCCGGATCCATATCCGCTGTCCTGCCGGACAGCACCACCTGACCCTTCTCCATAACATAAAGGGAATCAGAAATGCCCAGTACAAACTCGAGATACTGCTCCACGATAAATACGGTGATGTCAAGCTCCCTGTTCACCCGGCGGATCGCATCCCCGATATCCTGAATAACAGACGGCTGAATGCCCTCTGTCGGTTCATCCAGAATCAGAATGCTGGGATTTGCCACCAGTGCCCGGGCAATCGCCAGCTGCTGCTGTTGTCCGCCGGACAGATCGCCGCCCTTCCGCTTTGCAAACTTCGGCAGGATCGGAAAGAGATCGAAGATATAATCCGGCACCTTTCCCTTGCCGCCGATGGCCTGCAGCCCGAGCTCCAGATTCTCCTGCACCGTCATCTGCGGGAAAATGTCTCTGCCCTGCGGTACATAGCCGATACCGAGCTTCACGCGGTCATAAGTTTTCATCCTGATAATATCGCGGTCATTGAGAAGAATTTTTCCTGCCGGTGTCTTCACGAGTCCCATGATGCTCTTCAGCGTGGTGCTCTTGCCCACGCCGTTTCTTCCTATAAGACAGGTGATCTTTCCGCGCTCTGCCTGAAGGCTCAATCCGTTGATCACACGGCTCTCACCGTAATAAGAATCCAGATTTTCGATCTTAAGCATCCTTCTCACCACCTCTTCCCAGATACACCGCCTGCACGGTCTTATCCGCAAGCACCTCGTGCACATCTCCCTCCATCAGTACCTTTCCCTCATGCAGCAC
>CAVAXR010000299.1:0-2343 GCA_963592375.1 Oribacterium sp.
GCTTTATATCGATTTCAAGACCCCGGATGATCACATTTATCTGAGAACGGCGGCAGAAAAATACGGTGTCTATGTTTCAAGACCCGGCAACGGTATCTGCCACATGGTGCACACCTGCCGTTTTGCAGCGCCCGGAAAGCTGCTGATGGGCGGAGATTCCCATACTCCCTCCGGCGGTGCGGTAGGCATGCTGTCCATCGGCGTCGGCGGCATGGATGTGGCCACAGCTATGACCGGACTTCCGATGCGGCTCACCATGCCGAAGGTCGTGAAGGTGAACCTCACCGGCAGACTGAGAGCCGGCGTGAATGCGAAGGAGGTCATCCTCGAGATGCTGCGCCGCGAAACTATTAAGGGAGGCCTCGGCAAGGTATATGAGTATGTGGGCGAGGGCGCGGCCAATCTGTCCGTACCGGAGAGACTGACCATTGCGAATATGGGTGCCGAGATGGGCGCCACCTCCTCAATCTTCCCGGCAGACGAGACCGTGCGTCAGTTTATGAAGGCCCAGGAGCGGGAGGAGCAGTACGTAGAGCTGCTGCCGGATGCAGATGCTGAGTATGATGAGGAGATGACTCTGGATCTCAGCAGCCTGGAGCCGCTGATCGCGCTTCCGCACCAGCCGGACAATGTGGTGCCGATTTCCTCGCTGAAGGAGCATCCGGTGGTACAGCAGGTCTTCATGGGCTCCTGCACCAACGGCTCCTATTCCGATTTTGCCAAGGCGGCCCTCGTGATGCAGGGACGGCATGTTAATGAAAATGTGCAGTGCACCGCGGGCATCGCCTCCAAGCAGGTTTACAAGCAGCTGATGAAGGATGGCTATCTTGATATGCTGGTGGATGCCGGTGTGCGTCTTCTGGAAATTTCCTGCGGACCGTGCTGTGCCATCGGACAGGTGCCGCCCACAAACGGCATCGCGGTACGTACGTCAAACCGTAACTTTAGGGGCCGCGCAGGTTCTCCGAACGCCAACATTTACCTGGTGTCCCCGGAGAGCGCCGCAGCCACAGCCATCATGGGTACCTTCGCCAGCGCAGAGCAGGTGATGGGCGCAGATGTGGCAAAGCTTGCCGAGATTCATGAGCCGGACCACTACTTCGTGGATGATGCGATGCTGATTAAGCCGCTGCCGGAGGAGGAAGCCGCTAAGGTTGAGGTCGTAAAGGGGCCGAACATTCAGTTCCTGCCGGTGCCGGAGCAGCCGGAGCAGCATCTCGAGTGCCGGATCTCTCTGAAGGGAAGAGACAACATTTCCACAGATGACATCACGCCGGCGGGCGCCGAGTTCTCCAGCATGCGCTCCAACATCCCGCTGATGTCAAAGTACTGCTACAACCGTTACGATCCGGAGTTCGCAGAGCGGGCACGCGGCCTCGGCAAGTCCATCATTGTCGGCGGCGAGAACTACGGACAGGGCTCCAGCCGTGAGCATGCGGCCATCAACCCGATGTATCTCGGCGTCAAGTGCGTCATTGCGAAGAGCATTGCGCGTATCCATAAAGGAAACCTCATCAATCACGGCATTGTGCCGATGCTCTTTGAGAACCCGGCGGATTATGACCGTCTGGAGCAGATGGACGAGCTGGAGATCAACAATTTCCTGGATCAGATTCCGACGAGAAGCGTGACCGTGACGGACAAGACCCAGGGCTTCGACTTCAAGTGTCGTCTGGAGCTTTCCGACGCGGAGGAAGAGGTGGTGCTTGACGGCGGACAGCTTCGGCACCTGAAGCAGCAGCTCGTGAAGGAAGGCGTGCTGAAGGCCGAGGATTGATTTGCGGCCGATTCATTTCAGGTTAATGCTGGCGGGCGCGGCCATGGCGCCGGGTCCGCCTTTTTATAGGAGGTAACAAAATGTTGTATGCTTATGTAGGCTGCAGAACCACGGAGATGCGGAATGCCCGGGGTAAGGGACTCCGTACCTTCGCAATCGACGAGAAGAACGGAGATTGGAAGGAGATTCAGACGCTGAAGACACTGGACAATCCGTCCTATCAGTGCATGGATCTCACGGAGAACTATCTCTATTCTGTGCATGGTGATTTTACCCAGGTGACGAGCTACCGGATTCTGCCGGATCAGACACTGGAGTACATGAATACCGTGGATACCGTGGATGGTCAGAATCCCGTATTCATCACCGTGGACAAGACCAATCAGTATCTTCTGGTGGCAACGCTGCAGGGCGGCCGGGTTTATGTCATTAAGAGAAATGAAGACGGTTCCCTCGGTGACATTGTATTCGTGCACTTTGCCCCCGGCGTGAAGGAGGGTTCTCATTCCTTCGCACATCAGTGTATCTGGGATCAGACCAGGACGTATCTCTTCGTGGTGTATCAG
>CAVAXR010000300.1:0-2339 GCA_963592375.1 Oribacterium sp.
TTTCTCACGAAGTGCGGCGGTCTCCCGGCTTCCGAAGGCATCCAGTATCCGAAGATGGGCGCCATCCTTCAGCAAGCTCTGATGCTCATGCTGTCCATGAATGTCGATCAGGAGCTCTGTCACAGCCCGAAGCCGGGCAAGCGTTACTGTCTGATCATTGATTTTGATTTCGGATCGTTTTTCACTGATCTTCCGACGGATAATGAGCTGTCCGTCCTCCGGTTCTATATCCAGCTCGCGAAGCCGGGCTTCCTGCTTTTCACTCAAATCAGAAAACACAAGCTCCACAAAGCCGGATTCCCGGCCATGACGTATCAGATCCCTGCTGGCCTTGGCGCCAAGTGCCAGGTTGATGGAGCCGATAAGGATGGACTTGCCGGCACCGGTCTCACCGGTCAGAATATTCAGACCGGGGCCAAACTCTACATCAGACTGATCGATCAGTGCAAGATCCTTCACATGGAGATGATTCAGCATAAAATTCTTCCCTTTCAGTTCCGCTCATTCAGAAGTGCACTCAGCTTATCCAGAATATACTGTGCATCAGAAGCATCCCGCAGGGCACACATAATCGTATCGTCTCCCGCAAGAGTACCTACGATTTTGTCCAGCTGCAGATGATCCAAGGCGGCAGCCACCGCATTCGCCATGCCGGTCATTGTCTTGATCACCAGAAGATTTCCAGCAAGATCCATATTCAGCAGTCCCTCCCGCAGTACGCGTATATACTTCTCACTGTCCGAATTGTCCCGCTTCAAAATCTGATAGTACTGCCGGCCGTTCTTCCCAGGTGCCTTGCTGAGCTGCAGAGATTTAATATCCCTTGATACCGTCGCCTGCGTCACCTTAAAGCCCTCACGATTCAGAAGATCCGCCAGCTCCTCCTGAGTCTCAATCTGATGTTCTGTAATCAGCTCTACAATTTTCTGATGTCTGCTGTTCTTCATCTTTTCCTCCAGGCTTACACACCTGCCATCTTCTCCCGCAAAACCTTCAGAAAGCTGCCGCGGCGTATTTTTACCAGCGGCGTCCGCTCTTCGGATTTGTAAATACGCACAATATCGCCCACCTGAAGGGAAGTCACGTGCTCACCGTCAAACGCTACAATCTGCAGCGGAGATTCCACACGAATTTCCAGAACACTGCTGTCATCCAGAATCACCGCACGTCCGTTAAGTGAATGCGAACAGATCGGCGTCATAATATAAACCGGCGCCGTGGGAGAAACCACCGGGCCGCCGGCAGACAGGTTATACGCCGTGGACCCTGTCGGTGTTGCCACGATAATGCCATCCGCAGAATAGTGCTGCAGCTCCTGTCCGTCACAGTAGACGCCGAAGCGAAGTATGGAAATGCCGGCACAGCGCGACAGGAGAACCTCATTCAGTGCCAGCTGCGATGTAAGAATACTTCCGTTTCGCAGAACGTCTGCCCGCAGCATGCATCGCTCATCCCGGTAAAAATCTCCGGACAGCAGACAGTTCAGTGCATCGGGAAGCTGTTCCTTTTCTGTTACCTCGGTGAGGTATCCCAGATGCCCCACATTGATGCCCAGAATCGGAATATCCGCTCCGCGCAGAACACCGGCTGCCCGCAGAATGGTGCCGTCACCGCCCAATGTGATGATAAAATCCGAATCCAGAAGTTCTGCTCTGCCGTATGCTTCATTGTATACACAGCATGTTATGCCGCGTCTCTCCAGATACTCCAGTATAAACGCCGCATAATCCTCTGCAGACTCCTTTGTTCTGTTTACAATCAGTGATATTTTCATATATTTTTCTGAATCCACAGAATCAATTCATCTGATCCAGGGTTTCGTGTGAGGCTTCTACAATTTCCAATGCTCTGTCCGAAAGCCAGGCCGGCGGATTGCTGCCTTCACCGTTTTCCTGCAGTGTCAGCAGAGCCAGATACTCGATATTTCCTTCCGGCCCCTTAATCGGAGAAAATGTCAGGCCCTCCAGCCGGAAGCCAATACTATACGCCACCGTCAGCGTTTTCTCAATCACCTCACGGTGCACTTTTTTGTCCCGTACAACGCCCTTCTTGCCGACCTGCTCTTTTCCGGCTTCGAACTGCGGTTTGATCAGACACACCACCTGCCCGTCCTGCGCCAGCAGCGTCTTCACTACCGGCAGTACCAGCTGCAGACTGATGAAGGATACATCAATGGAAACCAGGCTTGCCGGCACACCGATATCCTCCGGCTTCACAAAGCGGATATTGGTCTTTTCCATACAGACCACGCGATCATCATTTCGCAGCTTCCAATCCAGCTGCCCGTGTCCCACATCTATGGCAAAAACCTGAACCGCGCCGTTCTGCAGCATACAGTC
>CAVAXR010000301.1:0-2328 GCA_963592375.1 Oribacterium sp.
GTCCTATCCTGCACTCCCGCCTTTTTCGAAGCGCCGCCGGCTCCCTCAGAGCTCCACCGGCTCCGAAATCTCACTGCGCTTCGCCACCACGATGTCAAAGTCCTGTCCGCGAAACGCGCTGTCTGAAGCATCGATTTCCGAAAGCACCGTCCGAAGCGCCAGCTCCGGCAGATTGTTCTCCTTGCTGAGATGACCGAGATACACCCGCCTCAGGCCCTCATGCAGCACACGATCCAGCAGCCTTCCGGCATTTTCATTCGACAGATGCCCGTGATCCGACAGGATGCGGCGCTTCAGCGGCAGCGGATACGGCCCTGCCTCCAGCATCCGGATATCGTGATTTGCCTCCAGCACCATCGCATCCAGCCCAGTGAGATGCTCCTCTATATAGGCATCGAAATGACCGAGATCTGTTGCCACCGCCACCGTATGCTTTCCGTCATTCACCCGATAGCCCACCGGATTCGCCGCATCGTGAGCAATGGAAAAGGGCAGGATGCTGAGCCCGCCGACATTTACCTCCCGATCCGGCAGCAGCGGATGCAGCAGCGCTGTATCCACGGCGCCGAGACTTCTCGTCAGCAGCAGCTCCCGCAGGGTCTCGATCGTGCCGTAGAGCGGAATCCCGTATTTTCTGGAAATGGTGCCGACTGCACGGATATGATCAATGTGCTCATGCGTGAGAAAAATGGCTGAAATATCCGAAAGAGACAGCTCCAGCTCCGAAAGCCCCATATTGATCGCTTTCATCGTGACACCCGCATCCACCAGAATATGCGTATTTTCCGTACCGATGTAGCTGACATTACCGCTCGAACCGCTTGCAATGCTGGTAAATCTCATGCAATGTTTCCTCTTTCGTGTAAGAATTGTTGATCATAAAGTCTGAAAGCGCGGCATACTCCTCATCCGCAGGCTGGGCCCGCAGAATCGATTCCGCCTTTTCCCGGCTGTAGCCCCGGCTTTCCTGCAGGCGCCGGATACGTTCCTCCGCCTCCGTGTATACAAACCATACCTCATCACAGGTTCTCAGGAAGTCTGCATTGGGCAATGCTGTCTCCACCACTGCCCGGCCGCCCTCCTTTTCACACCTCCGCGCGAGTCTGCCGGCTTCCCTCCAAACCGCCGGATGCACGATGCCGTCCACCTTCTTCCGAAGCGCAGCATCCGCGTAGAGCTTCTCCGCAAAACGCGGTAGCTGAAAGCCCTCACCGTCTTCCGTCAGCACCTCCGGTCCCAGCAGCTCCGCCAATGCAGCAAAGACCGGACTGCCCTTATGGTACATTGTCTTCGCCAGATCATCTGTCCGGTAAATCCGAAAGCCATAGTCCTGCTCCAGCACCTCCAGTACTGTACTCTTTCCGGCGCCCACGCCGCCGATCACTGCGATGGTCACTTTTCTTCTCCTGTTCCGCTCTGCCACGGCAGTCTTCTGTCTTCCCAGTTTTCCGCCTGCTTCTGCTCATTCAGCCACTGACGTCCGGCCTCGACGCCCTCCTCGGTGAAGGCAAAGCTCTTCACGCTGCGCTCCTTTTCCGGCGTCCTTTCATAGCTGAAGGGCTCCGGCCAGACCGTACACCGCAGCTCGGTTACTGTTTTCATCGGCTGTACCGCTTCGCCGCCCTCTTCCGGCGTCACCGGCTTTCCCTCCGAATCCGGCACCTCATAGCTATGCTTTTCCATCCGGTAACGCATCCCCTCTGAGGAACCGGAAAACCTCTCCTTTTTCAGAAAATTGATATGCATGATATCTGTCGACAAAATTTCCTGCAACCTCCACTCCTTTCCGGCTGCTTTGCAGCAAATCCGGCGCGGGAAGCTCTCTCATCGATATTTCCCTAAGCCGGCTTTAATGCGCCTCATCCCAGTTGCTGCCGCGCTTCGCGTCTGCCACAAGCGCCACCCGGAGATCTGCGGCCGACTGCATTTTCTCCACCAGCAGTGCTTCTGCCCGCTCGGCCTCCGCCTCCGGCACCTCCAGCAGCAGCTCATCATGCACCTGCAGCACAATGCGTGCCGAAAGCCCCTCTTCCTGCAGTGCCCGCCGCACCGCATTCATGGCTTTCTTCATAATGTCGGCAGCCGCTCCCTGTATCGGAGAATTCATCGCCACACGTTCCCCGAAGCTCCGCCGCATGAAATTGGAGGACTTGATGTCCGGAATCGGCCGCCGGCGGCCGAAGATGGTCGCAACATAGCCGTGCTCCCGGGCAAATTCCACCTGTCCTTCCAGATATGCCTTTACCCCGGGATAGGTTTCAAAGTATCGTTCAATATACTCCTTCGCTTCCTTCCGGGAAATGCTGAGTCCCTCGGACAGTCCGAAGG
>CAVAXR010000302.1:0-2327 GCA_963592375.1 Oribacterium sp.
ATCCTTCATCAGGCGGTCCATATCATAGCCCATGCCGCCGGCAATATCCTGAATCTCATCATAGGAAGTGACCCCCGCCTTCACCTCAGCCGTCCGCGTCACCATCGGATTTCCTTCCTTCGGAGAAACCGGTGCCGGGATGTGGGCATCATTCATTTTCAGCCAGTTATAGGTCGGTGACGGCAGCGCATTGATCTTCATATTTGTATTGTTCATATCAGCCGATTGCCCCCTTCATCTCCAGACGGATGAGATTGTTCATCTCTACCGCATACTCCAGCGGCAGCTCCTTTGATACATTATCCGCAAAGCCGCTGACGATCATGGCCCGGGCATCCTCCTCAGAAATGCCTCTGGACATGAGATAGAATACCGCATCATCGGAAATGCGTCCGATCTTCGCCTCATGTCCCACATCTGCCTGCTGCGTCCGCACATCCATGGCCGGGATCGTGTCCGAGCGGGAAATGTCGTCGAGCATCAAAGACTGGCAGGAAACCGCAGACTTCGCGTTCTTCGCATTCTTGTTGATGGTCACCGAGGAGCGGTAGGTTGAAATACCGCCATCCTTCGAGATCGAACGGGTATTGATGTTCGAGCTGGTGTCCGGCGCATTGTGTACCATCTTGGCACCGGTATCCAGATTCTGCCCCTTGCCGGCAAAGGTGACGCCGGTGAAATCCGCCCGCGCACCTCTTCCGTTCAGGATGGTCATCGGATAGAGATAGGAAACGTGGGAGCCAAAGGAGCCGGACACCCATTCCATGATGCCGCCTTCCTCTACCTTGGCACGCTTCGTATTCAGGTTGTACATGTTCTTCGACCAGTTCTCTATGGTCGAATAACGCAGCTTCGCATTCTTGCCGACATAGAGCTCCACGCAGCCGGCATGCAGATTTGCAATGTTGTACTTCGGTGCGGAGCAGCCCTCGATGAAGTGCAGATTTGCGCCCTCATCCACGATGATCAGCGTATGCTCAAACTGACCGGCACCAGGTGCATTCAGGCGGAAATAGGACTGCAGCGGAATCTCCACCGTCACCCCCTTCGGCACATAGACAAAGGAACCGCCGGACCATACCGCGCCGTGCAGCGCCGCAAACTTATGATCCGTCGGCGGCACCAGATGCATGAAGTGCTCGCGGATCATGTCCGCATACTCGCCATGCAGGGCCGATTCAATATCCGTATAGATGACGCCCTGTGCCGCCACCGATTCCTGCAGGTTATGATATACCAGCTCCGAATCGTACTGTGCGCCGACACCGGCCAGAGACTTCCGCTCCGCCTGGGGAATGCCCAGCTTATCAAAGGTCTCCTTGATGTCCTGCGGCACCTCGCTCCAGTCTGCCGCCATCTTCGTCTTCGGCTTCACGTAGGTTACAATGTTGTTCATGTTGAGACCGTCAATAGACGGCCCCCACTGGGGGATTTCCTTCTTATTATATATATCCAGAGATCTGAGACGAAAATCCCGCATCCACTGAGGATCTCCCTTCTTCTCTGAAATCTCTTCCACGATTTCCGGGGTCAGACCTTCCTGAATCTTATAGAACTCCGAATCCTTCTCCTCATATCGGAAATCATACATGGAGCGGTCAATATCATTTACCTCTGCTCTTTCCTTTGCCATCTGCTCTCTCCTTATTCCGGTATCATCTTACTTCAGGAACGCCTCGAAGCCCTCGTTGTTGATCTGGTCCACCAGGCCTGCATCGCCCTCGGTCTTCATCTTTCCGCTGACAATCACGTGTGTCTTATCAACCTTCAGTGCCTCCAGAATTCTGGTGGAGTGGGTGATAATCAGCAGCGCGCCGTCCATGGACTTCTGGTAAGCCTCCACGCCCTGCGAAACGGTACGAACCGCGTCAACGTCCAGTCCGGAATCCGTCTCATCCAGAATAGCCAGAGAAGGCTTCAGCATCAGAAGCTGCAGGATCTCCGCCTTCTTCTTCTCACCGCCGGAGAAGCCAACATTTAAATCACGGTCTGCGTAGGAAGGATCCATGTTCAGGATCTCCATCGCCTTCTTCATTTCCTTCTTAAAATCCCAGAGGCGGATATGCTTGCCGGTCCGCATCTCCAGTGCACGGCGGATAAAGTTTCCGAGGGTAATGCCCGGCACCTCCAGCGGATTCTGGAAGGACAGGAACAAGCCAAGCTTTGCTCTCTTATCGGCAGACATTTCGGTAATGTCTTCGCCCTCAAAGAAAATTTTTCCGCCTGTGATCACATACTGCGGATTGCCCATCAGTGCATTGCCGAGTGTGGACTTTCCTGCACCGTTCGGTCCCATCAGAACATGTGTCTCGCCTCTGTTCACCGTC
>CAVAXR010000303.1:0-2324 GCA_963592375.1 Oribacterium sp.
CATTGCTGACGGACAAGAAAGCGCTCAAAACGGTGGGCGGGATCGTGCTCGGCGTGCTTATAATCATCATCATGCCTATCGTCGCTGTGGTCAGCATTTTTAACGGCAGCATCGAGATCGACACAGATCGCTTGCAGACCATGGTGGTAGAAAATCTGTCTGCCGAGGAACAAGCCAAGCTGCAGGCAGTGGAAGATACCATGTATGCCATCGAGGATGCCATGCTCGCCGCCGGTTTTCCGGCACGGGTGAAAGAGGCACAGGTGCTCTATGTGCTGGCGCTCTCTGATTATGCCGATGACAACGGATTTTTAGAAAAGCTGGTGGGCTGTTTCACAGCAGAACAGACGGATGCACAGCTTATCTCGACGGTGAATGCTGCCTTTGGAACAAGCCTTGCCCCGGAGGATTTCACGCAGGTGATGCAGGCGATCCGGGCTGTGTATATCGACACTTCTCACTATACGGATCCCTCAACCAAGAACAATCTGGATCTGGTCCAGTGGGCCATCGCCGCTGAAAAAGCCGGATGGGGCTATGTGTGGGGCACCTTTGGAGAGGTGCTGACGGAAAGCTATTATGAGGCAAAGGCCGCACAGTACCCGGACGAAGTCGGCGGCTACGAGGATTTCATCCGTCAAAACTGGCTGGGCGGGCGCACTGCCGATTGCGTCGGTTTCATCAAGGGCTACGGTTGGCTGAATGCCGATACCCATGAGATCGAATATGGTACAAATGGGATGCCGGACATCGGCGCAGACGCCATGTACGACAACGCCACCGAGAAAGGAACGATCGACACCATCCCAGAGATCCCCGGCCTTGCGGTCTGGCACGAGGGGCACATTGGAATCTATATCGGGAACGGTCAGGTCATCCATGCCTCCGGCACCAAGGTCGGTGTCGTCCAAACACCGATCGGCAGCAGTGGCTGGACGCACTGGCTGAAGATCCCCTATATCACCTATATCGAAGAAACGGAGGAAGGAACCCCATGAATGAAAAACGAAACCGGCTCGCCACACCTACCGAGCAGCGGCAGGAGCAGGAACGACAGACCAACGAGGCGCTGCTGGCAGAGGACGCTGTGCAGACAACTGCCTATCTTGCCAATGCGCCGGATTGCTGCTCCGGCGCAGAGCAGCTGGATCATGTGCTCGGAATGCTCGGCTCCGATGTCATGGATGACGGCATCTACCACAGCGAGGATCAGCATCCGAAGCGGAACGATCATTCCGATCCCGTTCTCTCGTTATAAGGCGGTGCAGCATGAAAGGAAAAATGAGGACCCTATACGGGATCTACAAAAAGCATGGCCGGGATGCGTTTCTCGATGCGGCCAAGGACTACTCTGCCCATGTGAGGGATACCGTGGAAGATACCCTTGCGGAGATGGAATCCCGATGGTATGACGGCGGGCATACCATGACCGAGGCTGAGAAAATGGTGGATGATTATAACAATGGGCTGACTGCTCTGAATACGCAGCAATATGCCGAGCCGGTCATGGCACAGCCCGAAATGCGAATGTGAGGTGAATCAAATGAAGAAAGCAATGATCTCTGTGGCTTTCGATGCGGAAAAGCTCTCCGCTGCAAAGCTGTATATGGAACAAAAGGATCTGTCCTTTGAGGACGAGCTGGAAAAGGCGGCGGAGGAGCTGTACGGCAAATATGTGCCTGCGGGTGTCCGGGAATTCATTGAGCTGAACGCAGAGAGCAAGGCGGCAGCCAAGCCGAAAAAGCCTCGCCCGGCTCCTTCTTCTGCTGTGGGCGTGCCGTCTGCAACCGGCGGTGATCCCGCTTGAGAAGCCAGAACTTCGGCATTGAGATCGAAATGACCGGTCTGACCCGCAGCGCAGCAGCGCGGATCATCGCCGGTCACTTTGGTACGCAGGCCACCCATGTAGGCGGCGCTTATGATGCCTATACGATCCGCGATGAACAGAACCGGCAGTGGAAAGTGGTCAGCGACGCCTCCATCCGCTGCCGCAATGGGAATAACCGAGCAGCAAGCCGGGATTACTCGGTGGAATTTGTGTCGCCCATCTGCCAGTACGAGGACATCGAAACGATACAGGAGCTGGTGCGGAAGCTCCGAACCGGAGGCGCCAGAGTCAACGACTCCTGCGGCATCCATGTTCATGTGGATGCCTCTGCGCATACGCCACAGACCCTGCGCAACATTGTGAATATCATGGCTGCCAAGGAGGACCTGCTCTATAAAACGCTGCAGGTGAAGGTCAACCGGGAGCACTATTGTCAGAAAGCGGATACCCGCTTTCTGGAGGAGCTGAATCACAAGCGACCTAAGACCATGGATGC
>CAVAXR010000304.1:0-2315 GCA_963592375.1 Oribacterium sp.
ACCATGATCACATCGGAATTCTGTACCGTGCTGAGACGGTGGGCGATGACGAATACCGTTCTGCCGGACATCAGCGCATCCATGCCGCGCTGTACAATAGCCTCTGTACGGGTGTCGATGGAGCTGGTGGCCTCATCCATGATCATAACCGGCGGATCCGCCACGGCCGCCCGGGCGATGGACAGAAGCTGCCGCTGTCCCTGGGACAGGTTTGCACCGTTGCCCTTGATCTCTGTGCTGTAGCCCTTCGGCAGCCGGCGGATAAAGTCATCCGCACCGGCGAGCTTTGCAGCCGCGATACACTCCTCATCCGAGGCATCCAGCTTGCCGTAGCGGATATTATCCATAACCGTTCCGGTAAACAGCACTGTATCCTGCAGGATGATGCCGAGGGATCGGCGAAGCTCGGATTTTTTGATCTTTTTAATGTCGATGCCGTCGTAGGTGATGGTACCGCTCTGGATATCATAGAAGCGGTTGATGAGGTTGGTAATGGTGGTTTTTCCGGCGCCGGTGGCACCCACAAAGGCCACCTTCTGTCCGGGACGCGCAAAGACATTGATGCCCTGCAGAATGGTCTTCTTCCCGTCATAGGAGAAATCCACGTCCTTCAGCACCACATCTCCGGCCAGGCGGCGATAGTCGGCGCCGCCCTCGGCCTTCGGATTCTTCCACGCCCACATTTCCGTGCGCTCCGTGGTTTCCTGGATTTTTCCGTCTTCTTCTTTGCACTGCACCAGCTCGACGAAGCCCTCGTCCGCCTCCGGCATCTCATCCATCAGCTTGAAAACACGCTGTGCACCAGCAAGTCCCATAACCACGGCATTGATCTGACCGGACACCTGACCGATCTGACCGGCAAACTGCTTTGTCATGTTCAGGAAGGGAACGGTAATGGAAATGCTCAGTGCCATGCCGGACAGGCTCAGGTTCGGCACCTTCAGGGCCAGCAGTACGCCGCCGACGATGGCCAGCACCACATACATGATATTTCCGATATTGGAAAGAATCGGCATCAGGGTGTTGGAATATTTATTCGCCTTCTCGGAAACCCGGAAAAGCTCATCATTGATCCTGTCGAAGTCTGCCTCTGCGGCCTCCTCGTGGTTAAATACCTTCACCACCTTCTGGCCGTTCATCATTTCCTCGATGAAGCCCTCGGTTCTCGCCACCTCCTGCTGCTGCCGCATGAAGTACCGGCTGGAGCCGCCGCCTACCTTCTTAATCACCTTGGTCATGACGAACACACCGCCCACCACGATGATCGTCATCCAGATGGAGTAATACATCATGATGCAGAATACCGTGAACACCGATACAAAGGATACCAGTGTCTGCGGGATACTCATGGAGATCATCTGCCGCAGCGTGTCGATATCATTTGTATAATAGCTCATCACATCGCCATGATTGTGGGTATCGAAATAACGGATCGGCAGGTCCTGCATGCCGTTAAACATCTTCTCACGGAGCTTCATGAGGGAGCCCTGGGTAATGATGGCCATGGTCCGGTTGTAGATAATGCCGGCGAGCAGGGAAATGCCGTACATCACCGCAAGCAGGGCAACCAGTCCCAGAATCTCTCCGGAAACGCCGGCCCAGTCGCCGTCCTTCCAGGAAAGCTCGATCAGCGCGATGATCCGCTGCTGAAAGAGAGAAGGCACCGCAGAGACGCAGGCATTTACCAGAATACAGGCAATCGTAAAGGGCAGCAGCACCGGATAGAAGCTGAAAAGCATAGCCAGCAGCCGCTTCAGCGTGCCGAACAGGTTTCCGCTCGGCTTATTTTTCTTGTCACTCATGCTTCCTCTCCTCCCTTCTTGTTCTGTGATTCATAGACCTCTCGGTAGATCGGGCTCTTCGCAAGAAGCTCCGCATGGGTTCCCATGTCTGCGATCCGTCCGCCCTCCATCACGATAATGCGGTCGGCCTCTTCTACCGAGGACACACGCTGCGCAATGATGATCTTCGTGGTCTCCGGGATGAATTCCTGGAAGCCCTTCCGGATCAGCGCATCGGTCTTCGTATCCACAGCCGAGGTGGAATCGTCCAGGATCAGCACCTTCGGCTTTTTGAGGAGTGCCCGGGCAATGCAGAGTCTCTGCTTCTGGCCGCCGGAGACATTGGAGCCGCCCTGCTCGATATAGGTATCATACTTCTCCGGGAAGAGCTGGATAAACTCATCCGCCTGTGCCAGACGGCAGGCCTCCACCAGCTCCTCATCCGCTGCATCGGGGTTGCCCCAGCGCAGGTTCTCCTTGATGGTGCCGGAGAACAAGACATTTTTCTGAAGGACAACAGCGACCTGATCACGC
>CAVAXR010000305.1:0-2313 GCA_963592375.1 Oribacterium sp.
CCGAAGCGCCCGGAATCGCCGGGCCTCTTTTTTGCTGTCAAATGTGATCCCGCATTCCTGCGTTTTAACGTTGTGATATTTTGTCGTTTTGGGCGGTTCGGCGGGGGCAGGCTTTTCCCGCTCCCGCTCCGCAATCTTGCTCATGATCTGCCGCTGGTATCTCTCCGGCAGCTTGGAGATATCATCAATCTGCATCTCAGTAGTAATACCTCCATACCGACCGTCCCTTCGTCGCCTTCGGTTCATGGTCGGTAATAACCCGGATCGTCGCCGCGCTTTCTCCCTCTTTAATCAGCTCCGCGACTTTCTTCATGCACTCCAGCCGGTCTTCCGTTCTCAGCAGCAGTTCTCCCGTTTCTCCAAACTCCGTTTTCAGTCGGTAGATGTTGTATCTCACTGGTTTTCATCGTCCCTCCAGTCAATCTTTACCCCGCAGTTCTTGCAATATTTTTCGTGCATCCTTTCTCCTTTGACGCACATCTCTCCGAGCATCATCCCGCATCTCGGCAGAATGCAAATGTCTTACGTTTCATTTTCCGGCCCTCCATCCCTGCTGTGCCGTAAATTCTTGATATGCTTCTTCCTGCCGCCGGAAGAATTCCGGGCTTAACTCAAAGCCCATGTCCATTTCCCACCATATCGGTGCGGTTCCGTGTCTCTTTGATTTTTCGCTTTGTCTTTTTGGGATCTTCGCCGGATTCCCGCGCCAGCAACCGCCACGCTTTTTCGCTGATTCTTGTCAGGTCCTCTTGCATCAGCGTTTTTTTGTCGTCCGGGTTTCCAGCCATAAACTCCGTGCAGTCCGTTCCAAACGTCATTCCCTCTAGGCTTTCTTTCCCCGTCCTCTGATAGTGCAGCCAAACCCGGCTGTGGTGTCCATAGCACAGGGAGTACCCACAGTGATAACGTTTTCCTGCCGTTCCTGTTGCCTCCGTCAGCCTCCAGACACATTTTGCGCAACCGCTGTTTTTCTTCGCCGTGGCCTCTTTTTCTTTCTTTTCTCTTTCTTCCCGCTCGCACCTGTTCCTTGTTCGCTTGTCCCGAAACTTTATCACTTTGTCCAAGTCAATGTCCCGGTACATCTTTCCGTTGTAGCTGTATTCCCACCGTCCGGCACGCCAGCGTATTCTTTTTCTTCCGGATGCCGGGGGCCACTTGTCAGCGCATCGTGCGATTTCTGCGGCTATTTTCGCCTCAGCCTCCGTTGGATACCGTCCAACAGTCTCATCGTCACGCTTGACAGTCCATTGTTTTCCCCAGTTGCCGATTTCCACGACAGCCATATTTTTTATTCCCCCCAGATTCGTTGCGGCTCCGTCATCTACCCTCTGCTCCGTTCTACGCCGTTGCGGCCCATGTCGGAAGCCCTTTTATATCTTTGTACCCCGCCCCGGTGATCCTTCCCATATGTCCGGTATGGAGGAGGTGCGTTTACACCTACCTTTATAAAAATGTTCCGGGACGGGGTGCAAATTCGTGATTTATGCGTTCAGCAGGTTCCCCACGCTGCCCAGCAGTGCCGCCATGGCCTTTCGGAACTTCTCCGCCTGCTCCGGCTCCGCCTTTTTAATCAGTCCCATCATGCGGTTGCAGTCCTCCTGCACCGCCGTGAAATAGACCTGGAAAACCGCCGTGGAGCTGTCCGCCAGCTTTAGCCGCCGTTCCAGTTCCTCCGCCCTGGCTTCTGCCTCCGCTTTCCCGGCGACTGCCGCCGCCCGTTCTGCGTTGGCCTTGTCCATGGCTGCCTGTGCTTCCTTTTTTCCTTCGGCCTTCGCCGTCTCTGCCGCACTGCGGAGTGTTGCGGCCTCCTTGTCTGCCTTTTCGGCTCTCTTTTCTGCGGATGTCAGCTTCTTCTCCAGCTGCTCCCGCTCCTCCTGATATTTCTTTGCCTCGGCGGCGCGGATTTCTGCCAGCATTTCCTCGCTTGGCGCTTCCACCGCTACCTCCACGGGCCTGTTCTGGAGTTCTTCCAGCTGCTGCCGGAGGCTTTCTGCCTCCGCTTTGGCCTTCCGTGCGGTTTCCTCCGCTTTCAGCGCCCCGTCTGCGGCCTGATCTACGGTTTCCTTCCACCGCTTGACTTCCTTCTGGGCTTCATCCCGCTCCCGGATTGCCTTTTCCAGTTCCCGCGTGGACATTCCGTCCACGTCGTTTTCTGCCAGGAAATCGTCCATTTCCTCCTCCGGTACCGCCAGCAGCTTCAACGCCTTGGTGTACGGCAGATTCATAATCGCTTCGGATTTCTGGCTAGAGAACAGGCTCACCTGCTCCGAACCGAACCGCTCATACATTTTCATGTAGTTCTGGGCTGTGGAC
>CAVAXR010000306.1:0-2295 GCA_963592375.1 Oribacterium sp.
TAACTCCCTCCTGAGTTTTAAAATATCTGTTTAATTTCCTGCTGCCTTAGCCGCTTTTCTCTTTGCCAGCATCGGACGAGCCACAGATGCCAGAATGATGCCAAAGAAAATGATCATCAGCACACAGGTGATCGGTCTTGTAAAGAAAATGCTCACGCTGCCGCCGGAAAGGATGAATGCCTTACGCATGTTGTTCTCAAGAAGCGGTGCAAGCACGAAGGACAGCAGCATCGGTGCTGACGGGAAATTGTTCTTATTGAGAAGATAGCCAACAATTCCCGAAAGGAACATAATGATAACACCATACATGGAATTGCTTGTGCTGTAAGCACCTACGATACATACCACGGTGATGATCGGAATCATATACTTCACCGGAACAGACAGAATCTGAATCAGGAAAGGAATGACGCAGATCGCAACCAGCAGTGTAAAAATGTTGGCGAGATACAGCGATGCAATAAGGCCCCAGCAGAAATCCGGCTCGTTCTCAAAGAGCAGCGGTCCGGGTGAAAGTCCCCACATCATCAGGCCGCCCAACAGAACCGCACCGGTTCCGGATCCCGGAATACCCAGTGCCAGCAGCGGTGCGAATGCACCGGCAGCGGCGGCATTGTTTGCAGCCTCGGCAGCCGCAATGCCTTCGATGGCGCCGGTTCCCAGCGGCTCCTCGCTCTTAAACTTCTTCTGCACTGCATAACCCATGAAGGAGCCCGTTGTTGCACCGGCACCGGGAAGAACACCGATGAAGGTTCCCATCAGGCCGGACCGAATGGCCGGCGGGAGCAGTCGTTTAAAGTCATGTCCGGTCAGCATAGATCCCCGGATCGACAGCTTCATTTCCTTTTTAGCAGTTCCGGCACGCTTCTCCTCATCAGAATCACGGTCATTGATCAGCTTAATGACCTGTGCAAAGCCTACCGCACCGATAACGAAGGGTGTGAACGGAATGCCGCCCAGAAGATGCATGCTGCCGAATTCATAACGCGGCGCACCGGAAAGCGTATCCATACCCATGCTGGCAAGCAGAATACCAAAGCATGTAATCACGACACCCTTGATCGGGTTTTCACCGACCAGCCAGCTGATAGATGTCATGGCGATCAGAAGAATCGCTGTCATTTCCGACGGACCGAACTTAAGGCCGAGATTCGCAAGTCCCGGACCCATGAATGTCAGAATAAACATTCCGATGGTACCGCCGATGCAGGACGCCATGTTTGCAGTCAGCAGCGCCTGTCCCGGTCTCTTCTTCTGGGTTGCCATCGGATAACCATCCAATGTGGTACAAACCGCCGGTGAGTCTCCCGGAATATTCAGCAGAATCGCACTGAAGCTTCCGCCATACATATTTGAATAATACAGTGCACCCAGCATGATGATTGCTGTTGCCGGATTGAATTTGTACGTCAGCGGCAGCAGCAGTGCAACACCCGCCAGCGATCCGATGCCCGGCATCGCACCCACGATCAATCCAAGAATCGCGCCCAGCATACACACCGCTATATTCATCGGTGTCAACGCCGTGCCGAATCCCTTGATCAGCATTGAGAAATTTTCCATACCATTTTCTCCTACATGAAGTTCTCAAACAGTCCCCACGGGAACTGCACCTGCAGCCATCCGGCGAAAACGCCCAGCACGATCACGGCCACGATCAGTTCGATCACAACTATGTGCTTGATCGGCGTCCCCTTCTCGATCACCAGCAGCCAGAAAAGTACATACAAAAAAATCATCGGAATCATGCCGACAATGAAGCTGCCGGCAATGACACCGGCGCCGCCGGCAATCACCAGAAGCTCATTCTTGTTGTACTTCGGAGAATCCTCTTCTTTCAGCGTCTGAAAGAAGGCTGCCACGCTGGAAATCACCATCACAACCGCAATGATGCTCGGGAAAAATCCCGGCTTGGGCTCTTTATCCCAGAATCCCAGCTGCGTGAATCCGATCACGGCAAAGACGAGTCCCATCACTGCCATTGCAATCGGAATCAGCTGTTTTGATCCAAATCTCCTCACTTGTTACACCTCCCTTTTGTCTATTCCAGACATTCTTCTGTTCATTTTTATAGCAATCAAGATGCCACATTTTTTATTTTCGTGCATTTTTTATATCCGTTTTCCTTATTCGCCGTCATCATCACATTTTCAATCATTTTTTCGTCCATTTTTTGTTGATTTATACAGCATTTTCCACAAGCTCGCCCCTCTCTTGTTTCGCAGTGAAACAAATATCATTTTCTGTTTCATCATGTTTCTCCATTCATTTTCCTGCAGTAAAAAAGGACCGCGA
>CAVAXR010000307.1:0-2293 GCA_963592375.1 Oribacterium sp.
GGCTTTGGATGATGTATCGCTCAATGTTTTTCCAGGGGAGATTCGTGGACTGATCGGAGAAAACGGATCAGGAAAATCAACAGTCACATCGATTGTGGCAGGGATGCAAAAGTGTGACCAGGGAGAGATGATCTTTGATAAAAGGCCTTGGAATCCTGAGAGCATGATCGATGCACTGCGTCATGGAGTCGGAATGATCGTCCAGGAGAGCGGCACGATCGCAGGGATCACGGTTGCAGAAAATATATTTTTGGGCAAGACTGATCAATTTAAAAATAAGCTTGGCATCGTGAACAGAAAATTGATGAATCAAGAAGCGACGAAGATCATGCAGGGAATCGGTGTGATGAATGTCACGGGCGATATGATGACCGCCTCGCTGGATTTTCAGGCAAGAAAGCTGATCGAGCTGGCAAAGGTCGTGATGGAAGAACCGAAGATTCTCGTGATCGATGAGACGAGTACCGCACTTTCCCATGATGGCAGAGTGATTTTATACAAGATTATGAATCGGTTTCGCGATGAAAATCGCTCCGTTATATTTATTTCCCACGATTTGGACGAAATCATGGAGGTGTGCGATACGCTGACGGTACTGAGAGACGGAAAAATCATCTGCACCTTTGAAAAGGAAGAATTCGATGCGGATGCGATCCGCTACAGTATGATCGGGCGAGAGCTGAAGGGTGATTATTACAGAAGTGATTTTACGGCTTCAAGAGAAGAGACGGTAGCCTTGGAGTTAAAGGATGTCGTATTAGGAGAGGAACTGAAAAATATCTCGCTCTCACTTCATAAAGGTGAGATCGTAGGAGTCGGCGGACTGTCACACTGCGGTATGCATACGCTCGGAAAAGTGTGCTTTGGAGCCGCGCTTCCGCAGTCCGGAAGTGTAACAGCAGACGGGACAATGATTACGACACCGGCCATAGCGATGAAGAAAAATATCGGCTATGTATCGAAGGATCGTGACACGGAATCCCTTTGTCTGACGGCAGCCGTGGGAGATAATATCGCCATAGCGGGCTTGGGCTGTTTTGCGATTCGGGATTTTCTGGTAACCAGAAGTCGGGAAAAGAAATACATTGATAAGCAGATCAAGGATCTGTCTATTAAATGCTCTGATAGTGAGCAGATGGTCAGTCAGCTCTCCGGAGGAAACAAGCAAAAGGTGGTATTCGGAAAATGGATCGGCTGTGGCAGTGAGATTTTGATTTTGGATTGTCCGACACGAGGTGTGGACATAGGTGTCAAGCAAGCTATGTATCAGCTAATGAGCCGTCTGAAGCAGGAAGGAAAGGCCATTCTCATGATTAGCGAGGAGCTGCCGGAGCTGATTGGTATGAGTGATCGTATCCTCATCATGAAGGATGGAGAGATCAAAAAGGAATTTGAGAGAAGCGAGCAGCTTAGCGATGCGCAGATCATCGAATTCATGATATAGGAGGCAAATAGGATGACAGATAAAACAAAGCGAGGACTGGTGGCATTGCTGCCTTTGGTTGCTCTTTTAGTACTCTTTGGCATCTTTTGCTGGATTGTATCGATGAAGGGCTACAGACTGGATATGTATCTGGAAATTATCTTTAACGAGGGCGTGGTCCTTTCGATCGTAGCGACAGGTGCAGTATTTATCTACACATTGGGTTCTTTTGATATCAGTTTGGGTGCTGCGACATTATTTTCTGCAACGGTTGGTGTGATGGCATATAACAATACGCAGAGCCTGGCCGTTATGATCTTTGTCATACTGTTGGCCGGTATCGGATGCTCACTGTTAAACTCCGTGCTTGCATCGGTGTTTCATATTCCGGTATTTGTGACGACTGTGGCTATGATGTCTGTCTTGTCGGCGATCGCGGCGCAGATTATCACGACGAAGGGCGGAGCGCTCGGAGGCATCAGCATACCGAGTGAGGTCGTAGGTGGATTGGATCATTCCCTGTTTAAGATCGTAGTACTGCTTTTGTGGATTGCAATTTGCTATTTCATCTTTGATCTGACGAAATTCGGACGGAGAGAGAAATTTATTGGCGGCAATCCGCTGTGCGCGACGCTTACAGGAATTAAATATAACAATTACGCGATACATGGATTTGTATTGGCAGGTATCGGCGTAGGGATCGGAGCATTCCTGACACTGGTATATACGCCGTCCGTGACGACTACGACAGCCGGAGATATCGGAATGAATATTATGGTAGCAATCGTATTTGGAGGAATGCCGATCTCCGGTGGAGCCAGATCAAAGATTTATGCCGCACTTGTGGGTGGCTTTTCCTATATCATACTG
>CAVAXR010000308.1:0-2292 GCA_963592375.1 Oribacterium sp.
ATGGTGCTCTGCACACCGCTGCTGCTTGTGCCGCTGCTTCGCGCCGGACTTGCCGACATTGTATTTTCCACAAAGGACAATACAAATACCAGAATCAGAACAACAAATATTGCTGTTCCGCAGCCACCGCCGCAGCCGGGACCGCAGCCACCGCCATGATAGTATCTGTCTCGACGCGGCGGCCGCGGGGGAGGCGGAGGAAATCCCGGACCGCCCATATGCGGACCGCCGCCGAAACCGGGGCCACCGATATGCGGGCCGCCGCCTATTCTCGGACCGCCGCCAAGTCCCGGTCCTCGACTATGGAAGCCTCCGCCGGAAGGTCTTCCAAATCCCCCTCCGGAACCAAAGCCTCCGCCGGAGCCGGCTCTATGTCCGCCGCCGCCACCGCCCACGCGGTGACCTCCGCCTACGCTGCCGCCTGAGTGATGTCCTCCGCCAAAGCTTCCGCCACCGGAATGACCACCGCCGCCTGCTCTTCCCATACTTCTGTCTCCTCGAATCTGTCATTGATTATTGCCTTGAATTGATGCCCTTATTATAAGATATGTTTCTCAATTTCGCATCCCGTAATTATAAATTTTATCTTATGTTTTCATAAACATTCATTCCAGGGAAATACTGCTTTCATCCTTCCCCGTTTCAAAAGGCGAATTCGATTCGCATGATCTCCTCTTTATCAAAAGCGAATTCAATTCGCGTATCATACATCCGGTACAAACAACGCGAATCGAATTCGCTTTCTCTCTTTACAGATGATAAGCCGAAAGCACGCATCATAAAATCCATACGTAAATTTCGCAGTAAAAATTCATTTCCTGTTGACGCGCACGTTTTTCTTAACTAAAATATTTGTAATTATTCTGCGGCAAAATTGCACAGACACGCAAAAGCTATTCTTTTGCAGCGTCCGCATTATGACAAACAACATCAAAAGCGAATTGAATTCGCTTTTTCTCAGGAGGTGTATTCATGGCAGCAACCATCAGTGTGCTGAACAACAAGGGAGGTGTGGGCAAGTCAACAACTGTCTGCTCACTGGCCTCGCTGCTCGACTTCGTCGGGAAAAAGGTTCTGGTTATTGATGCAGACCCACAGGGAAATGCATCGCAGGTCTTCCGGGTATATGACGCGGAAAGCGAAAATGAGACTTATGATCTCTTCTTCAGTGATAAGCCCGTTAAAGACATCGTAAAAAGCAGTTCGAACTCTAACGTGCAGGTCATTGCCGCCGGTAAAAAGCATTGGAATACCACTGAGGAGCTTACCTTTCTGACCAGAGAGATCGGAAGAGACAAAACAAATCTCATTCTGCGCAATCGGCTGAAGGAGATTCAGCAGAATTACGACTTCATTATCATCGACAACAGTCCGGCGCGAGGAATTCTGACCGATAATGTACTCACGGCTTCAGACTATATCCTGATTCCCGTAGAGGTCGAAGGCTTCTCCTATGAAGGAATCAAAACCGTGATCAGCGACATTACCCGCATCAAAACCAGCAGCAATCCCGACATCGAATTCCTCGGTGCACTGTTTATGATGGCCGAGCCGCGAACAAACCTGTTCAAAAGCATTTATCAAAGCTTTCTGGATCAGCTGGGCGAGGATGCCATACGGCAGCCCATTCGAAAGGACAACACTGTACGGGAAGCCAACTCCATGTTCACGCCGCTCTACCGCTATGCCGCACGCAGTAAGGCTGGCACAGATTACATCCGTGCCGCCCAGGAAATGGGCATCATCACGGATCAGGAATATGACCGTCTGATGAAGTGGTGCGGTGTTAAGGCGGATAAGTTTGATATGAGAAGGACATAAGCAATGGCAAAATTCAACCGAAATAAATTTGAAGTCGGCTACCGAAAGGATGACGGCTCTGTTAACCAGACAGCCGGCGAGCTCTTCAACGAATTCAAGGCTGCCGATGCAAAGGAAGCGGAACGGAAAGCTAAATATCAGCTGAACGTCATGGACATTCCCTATGAGGACATCGTGCCGAATAAGCTGAACCGGGCTGCGGATAAGGACATTGAACAGCTGGCTGACAGCATTCTGACCTTTGGTCTTATCCATCCGCTGCGGGTAAAAGCAGACGGAAACGGAAAATATGTGCTTACCTCCGGAGAGCGCCGCTGGCGCGCCATCGGAAAAATCCGGGAAACGCAGCCGGAAATGTACCGTACCGTAACCTGCTCCGTAGGAGATGCGGATACCGATGCACTGGATGAAGAGGCAAGACTCATCATAGCCAATAATGATACCTGTGAGCTCACGCCGGAGGAATATCGC
>CAVAXR010000309.1:0-2288 GCA_963592375.1 Oribacterium sp.
AAATCTGCCACGTAGTCCGTGATGACTGTGTCCACCTCATGCCCGACCGCCGAGATCACCGGCGTCCGACATTCGAACACGGCCTGTGCCACCGCCTCCTCGTTGAAGGCCCACAGGTCTTCTATGGAGCCTCCGCCGCGGCCAATGATCATGACGTCCACACCGGCTGCATCCATCTGCCGGATTCCCTCAATGATGGAGGCCGGAGCCTGATCTCCCTGCACAATCGCAGGATACAGCAGGATCTCCACATAGGGATTCCGCCGTCTTGCGATCTGAATGATGTCCCGGACGGCTGCCCCGGTCGGTGCGGTAACAACGCCGAGACGCTTGATGTAGCGGGGGATCTTCTGTTTGTACTCCTCCGCGAACATGCCCATTTCTTCGAGCTTCTTCTTGAGTAGCTCAAAGCGCTCGTTCAGGAGACCGACACCGTCACGCAGAATCTGTTCTGCGTAGAGCTGGTATTTGCCCTGGCGCTCGTACACGCGGATCTGTCCGGTGATAACGACGCCGTCTCCCTCGCTCATCGGAAAAGAAAGGCCTCCAGACCGCTTTCCCGCATACATCATGCAGGAGAGCGTGCCGGAGGCATCCTTTAATGTGAAATAAATATGACCGGACGAGTGATAGGTACAGTTGCTGACCTCTCCGCGAACCGTGATCTGACGCAGCAGATAGTCTTCGGAGAACATTCGTGCAACATAGGCGTTCACCTGTCCGACCGAATAGACAGTTCCGGCTGCCATCTCAGTCCTTTTTCACTATTCCTGCCAGAACTCCGTTGACAAAGGTTCCGGAATTCTCTGCACCGAATTTCTTCGCAAGCTCTACCGCCTCAGAGATGGCAACGCCCTCCGGGACCTCGTCGTCCCACAGGATCTCGTAGACACCCAGACGAAGAATGGCGAGCTCAACCCGTCCTACACGCTCTAACGTCCATCCGCGCATCTTGCTGCCGAGCATCTCATCGATCTCGGGGCATTTCTCCAGAATGCGGTTGACCTTGGCCGTGATGTATTCCTTATCCTTCTTCGTGAATTCCATATCTCCGCTTTCAAAATACATTTCCTCCTGCCGGGGCATTTCGGAAACGTCATTGAATTCTGCGCGGAACAGGATCTTGAAAATCTGCTCTCTCTGGATGCTCCTCTTCATGATTCGAGACTGCCCTCCTCCGGCATATGAATGCCGGCAATGCGGACATCAACATCCTCTACCTGCAGGCCGGTCATGTTCTCAACCGCCTGACGGACTCTGGTCTGCACCTTGCTGCTGGTCGCCGGAATGTTGTAGCCGTAGTCCATGATCAAGGACAAATCGGCCTTCACACTGCCGTTCTCCATCTCCACGCGAACCCCCATGGACGGGCGCTGCTTCATGCCTGCCTTCTTAAGGAAGCCGTCCCCGGCATTCCCTGCAAGTCCTGCAACTCCTTCTACCTCTTTTGCCGCATATGCAATGATCGCAGATACCACATCGTCGGCAATTCGAACAGTGCCGATTTCCTCTACACTGGGTTTGTTCTGAACTTCGTTTTCTGCCATATGAACCTCCTTGCTGCTCTCGCAGTAAACAAGTCTATTTCAATTCTGCAAACCGCAAACCGCTAAGCGGTTGCACGAATGCCATTATATCAGATCCTCGTAAGGTTGTGAATGTTACCTGCGGCATGTTCTTGATGTGGTCAAGCAAGCCCAGTTAACTTCAAAGACGCCAGAACAGTTGCTCTATGATATCAGTCGGAAGCGTTCGGCGAAGGTGATCATCTCTTCCGGTCCGGAAGAATTCGCCGCAGGGTTGCATGAAGCGCCCACAGCGGCATATGCACAGCCGCAGCGACAGGATTCATTCCTGCCACGTTTCGATATAATCCCCACATTCTCTTAATCGCTGTTCCCTTATTCGAGGAGAGCGATTTCCCTGGTCTTCGGTAAATAACGAGCGGCTCATCCAGTCCGTATGCCACGTGCCCCACCCGCAGGATTCGCCACCAGGTTGCCGTATCCTCGCTGCCGATGGCCGGCATATGGATTAGCTCCCGCGGAATCTGTTCGGTATCAAAGAGCACCGTCGAGGTGAAAATGATGGTCCTGGTCAGTGCCTCCCGATAGGTCAGCTGGTGCGGAACCCGCACGGCCTTTCCTGTCGGATTCCCGTTCTCGTCCCCAAACAGATAAGACATGAACACAAAGCCCGCTTTCTGTCCCTCCAGAAAAGCCAGCTCTCGTTCGAGCTTCTCCGGTTTCCACAGGTCATCTGCATCCAGGAAGGCGATGTACCTGCCC
>CAVAXR010000310.1:0-2285 GCA_963592375.1 Oribacterium sp.
GCTGACATTTTACAGTCCCTATAGCTTTGCGTCGCCGGCTTTCGCCGGGTTTGCCGATGTTGAAAAAAACTTAAATTTTTAAGCTTCCTTCAACAAAAAACTGACATCGAGGTGAACTATCCTCTCTGCCAGTAACCCAGAATCTTCGTCATTAATTTTCTTTTTATGAAAGAGAATTAATCTTCTAAGGAAGATTGCAACTGGCTGCCATTTTACAGGCCCTATAGCTTTGCGTCGCCGAATTTCTTCGGTTTTGCTCAAACAGGCTCAGGTTAAAGCCTGTTGTTAAGAACAGCCTCGGCTCGTTTTTGCCTTCTTTGCTTCTCTTCTGTTCTTACACTTGCATTATATCACATTGCAATTATTTGTAAAGCGTCTTTTTCAAATTATTTTGATTTTCTAATTATTCTTTTAAGCGCAAAAAATCCGCCCGGATTTCCGGACGGACTTCTCTAGATCACTGCAGCCAATGCTCCGTGTACAACGAAGCGCTGGCTGCCGCCGCTGCGGCCGGCACAGGTGGACAGTGTCAGGAGCAGCGGCCGGCTGCTGAAGTCAACTGCACTGCTGTCGTATTCCGTGTAGACGGAATTTCGAAGGGCACGCTCCACATAGGCATCGTAGTCCGCGTCATTTTCCACCACCTTATAGGCATCACTGCCTTCATTCGTAAGATAATAGCTGAAAATCCGATATTTCCGGACACCGTCTGCGCGATACAGGTAAATGTAGGGATCGCTGTCACAGACCCCCGCCTCCTGCCGGAAACGCTTCAGCTTTCCGAACATGCTGCCGTTCTTCATATTGTGGCCGTAGATCACACTGTTCAGGTCACTGTAATCGGCACTGGCATCGCAGTCGAGAAAGACACAGCCTGCAAAATTCCGTTTTCCCTCGAAGGTTTCGTGGAGATAGTCTTCATTATCCCGGCTGTGCACAATCGGATACTGGATATCCAGCGCCGGAATGTACAGCACAGCGGAAAAGTCCTCATTGACAGACGCCAGCGCATCATAATCCACAGAAAGCGCCGGATAATATTCTTTCGCCGCGCTCCCGGCGCCGCCGGCATTTTCCGCAGGGACCTCCTCCTGAATATATGCCTCGTTTATCTCGGCATATTCATCACCTGCACTCTTGTAGGCCAGAAAATCCTTCATAAAGAAGAAGCCGAACACAGCCATGCCGATCAGGAGCACCACCGGCACCATATAGAACAGAATGCCGCCGCCCTTCTTTTTCTCACTCATACTTTCTCATCCTTTCGTCCCGCAGCACAGCCACCGAAGATATGCCCTCACAGGCGTTCGCGGTTCAGGTTTCGTACCGAGGCCGGATCCAATCCCTTCAGGTACTGCTTGTTTTCATACATGGCGCGGTCCGCCCGGTCGAAGACATCCTGGAAGGCCGCATCTGTCTTCTCATTATACATGGCAATGCCGCCGGCCACAATCGGAATCCGGATATCCATCGACACACTTTCCTTCATCCGGTTCCGGAATCCCGCCTGCATTTCCTCGATCTGTGCATCGGAGCAGTGCCGGAATACAATAGCGAACTCATCTCCGCCGATACGGTAGATGCGCTCATCCGGAAAATGCTGCTGAAGCACGGAAGCGGCCTGCATCAGAAGCCGGTCCCCCGCCAGGTGTCCGTAGCAGTCATTCACCGCCTTCAGGTGATTTACATCAAATACTCCCACCGCAAAGGAGGCCGTTCCGCGATGGATATCCTGCTCCCGCAGCGCAGTCTCCTCCTGAAATGCATTCTGATTTCCGCATTTTGTCAGCTCATCAGCATAGGCAATTTCAAAGATCCGGCGGAAAATACCGGTGGAAATGATGATCAGCACCGTGCAGGCACCCAGCGCAAAAAGGACCACCGAGTAGATCAGACGATCTCGTTGCCGGTTAATCTCGGGCACCGGCACATTCAGCACAAGGTTCATGCCGTTCTCAAGCTCCACCGCACAGGCCTTCATTTCCATCTGACGGTTCCAGTAGCTCAGCGTCAGCGGTTCGGAGTCACCGATAATTTCATGGGTATCCGCCGCAGACAGCTCGTACTCCTCTTTTCCGGCAGCATAAGCAATGGTTTCATCGGTATCGATCAGGCAGCCGTGGCCGCTGTCATAGGCCCGGATTTCACCCACAATGGAAGTAAGCGCAGCAAAATCCATCTCCACGCCGGCAACTCCCGCCAGCCGGTCATCCACATAAATCGGCTTTACATAGGTAATCACGTCGCTTCCCGTATAGCTGCTTTTGTACGGAGACAGCCATACA
>CAVAXR010000311.1:0-2281 GCA_963592375.1 Oribacterium sp.
CTACAAACGGATGCGCGAGATTGCCGACAAAGTTGGCGCTCTGTTGCTGATCGATATGGCTCACCCAGCCGGACTGATCGCAGCCGGACTGCTGAACAACCCGCTCGAGTATGCCCACATCGTTACGTCAACTACCCACAAGACCTTGCGCGGTCCGCGTGGTGGTGTGATCCTGTTGGGCAAAGACTTCGACAATCCTTGGGGCAAGACCACACCGAAGGGCGTGATCAAGAAGATGTCGCAGCTGCTCGACTCTGCTGTTTTCCCAGGAATTCAAGGTGGTCCGCTCGAACATGTGATCGCTGCCAAAGCCGTTGCTTTCGGCGAAGCACTCGAGCCGGAATACAAAGTATACCAGACGCAGGTGAAGAAGAATGCCGCCGTTATGGCACAAGCCTTCATGGACAAGGGCTATAAAATCATCTCGAATGGTACAGACAACCACAGTATGTTGATCGACCTTCGCACGAAGTTCCCCGAACTGACTGGTAAAGTAGCCGAGAAAGCCTTGGTTGCTGCCGACATCACTGTCAACAAGAATATGGTTCCGTTCGACAGCCGTTCGGCCTTCCAGACCTCAGGTATCCGCGTCGGAACACCAGCCATCACCACTCGTGGTGCAAAAGAAGAGCTGATGGGCGAGATCGTTGAGATGATCGACACCGTACTGGCCGCTCCTGAATGCGACAAGACGATCGCTTCTGTTCGTGAGAAAGTCAACCAGATCATGAAGCAGTATCCGATCTTCGCATGGTAACAACCCAACGGCCCTCTGGCTTCTGCCGAACAGTCGAAGCCAAAGGGCCCAATTTTTATTCACCTAAATACGTAAACACAAAAATGAAAAAGTTATTAGCTACAATCTGTGCGGGCATATCGCTCTGCCTCTTGGCCGCATGCAGCGAGCCACAAGGCGAAGTGAAGTCGTACAACCAGGGCATCAACGTGATCCCTGCTCCGCAAAGCCTCGTCCAACATGACGGATTCTTCCGCCTGGGCAAGGGCACAGCCATCGCCGCATCTGAGCAGGAAGCCAAGACAGTGGCCGCTTTCTTTGCTGCAAAAATCCAGACCGCTACAGGATATGACGTACCGGTAGCCGACAATGGCAACATCACATTGAAAATCGATCCGGCAGCCGACGTGGAAAACAGTGAAGGCTATCTGCTCGAAGTAACCGAAAAGGATGTGACCGTAACGGCTCAGACTGCTCAGGGTCTCTTCTACGGTATGCAGACATTCCTGCAACTGTTGCCGGCCGAGATCGAAAGTACTACAGCTGTCAAGGGTATTGCCTGGCAGGCTCCGACGGCAAGCATCAAGGATGCTCCGCGCTTCGGCTATCGTGGTATCATGATCGATCCGTGCCGTCACTTCATGCCAGTTGAAAACATCAAGCGTTATATCGATGTCATGTCCATGTTCAAGATGAACCGCCTGCACTGGCACTTGACTGAAGACCAAGGATGGCGTATCGAAATCAAGAAATATCCGAAGCTGACCGAGGTCGGTTCGAAACGTATCGACGGCGAAGGCACGGAATATGGTGGATATTACACACAGGAAGAGGTGAAGGAAGTAGTGAAGTATGCCGCTGATCACTTCATCACCATCGTACCAGAGTTGGAGATTCCAGGCCACGAGTTGGCAGCTATCGCCGCCTATCCTGAACTTTCCTGCAAGGGAGAAGAGATAACACCGCGTGTCATCTGGGGTGTTGAAGACATCGTCATGTGTCCGGGTAAGGAAGACATGTTCAAATTCCTTGAAGATGTCATCGACGAGATGGTGGAACTCTTCCCTGGTGAATACTTCCATATCGGCGGAGATGAGTGTCCGAAGAGCAGTTGGAAGGCGTGTCCTCTCTGCCAGAAACGCATCCGCGAAGAGGGATTGCAGGGAGACGGCAAGCACTCGGCTGAAGAGAAACTGCAGAGCTACGTCGTACAGCGCATGGAGAAATACTTGGCAACCAAAGGAAAGAAGATCATCGGTTGGGATGAAATCCTCGAAGGTGGCTTGGCTCCTACGGCAAGCGTGATGTCATGGCGCGGTGAAGAGGGCGGTATTGCAGCGGCTTTGATGAACCACACTGTCATCATGACGCCGGGCGGCAACGGCCTCTACCTCGACTATTACCAGGGCGACCAGAAGATCGAGCCGGTAGGTATCGGCGGTTTCACCTCTTTGGAGAAGACTTACAACTACGAGCCTGTGCCCGACACCTTGAAAGCAATGGGCAAGAGCGACTACATCATGGGCGTTCAAGGCAATACTTGGT
>CAVAXR010000312.1:0-2271 GCA_963592375.1 Oribacterium sp.
GCATAAAAGCTTCCTTCATATTGCCTCCTGTTCACTTAAGTGTTGCTGCGAGGGAGACCTGCGGTGTCTTGTGTCGAATCGGTTATCCAGCGCATCGTTACGGGGCCCGCAAGCCAAGCTTGCGCGTACCCCGTAACGATAAAAACGAGACCCATGTACAGCAATCAAGCTATACATGAGTCTCGTTTTTTAAGACAAGCCAGACCGAAAGTCCGTGATTCCGAACCGAAGATCAGTATGTTGACTTGTCACGCAGTGCGCCACTACTCCCTCACCTATATAAAGCATCATTATTTAATCATGCCCCGCAAGGGTTAGTCAATTATAACCTTTTCGGATCAGTGGAACGCTGCCTGATGATCATACCAGCAGCTGAAAGCGATAATTCATCGGCAGCTGAATCTCCGGCTGCCTCCGGATGAAGTCCACAATGAGATCCTGCATGTTGTCCGCTCCGCTGAAGGCAGCTTCGCAGGCCCCCAGCGCCGCATAACCGCCGGTGCCGGTGGCGCGGTAATCACTCGTCACCAGTGTATATTCGTCAGTATCGCTGAGTTCTGTGCCGTCCAGCTTTCTGAGCCAGGCCACACGTTCGCCGTGGGGCTTTCTAAGATCAAAGGCATAATCCAGACCCGCAAAGAAGTCATAATTATAATGCTCGATTTTCGGCTGCAGGAAGGTGTCACCGATATAGATCCCCCCGTTCTCATCCAGCTCGAGATAGGCAGCGCAGCGCTCCAGACAGGCCTTCAGCACCGCCTTTGTGACCTTCTTCACCGTCAGAGTATTCGCAAACTGGTAGGCCGCATAAACGGCACGGATGCTGACCGACTGCGGAAGCCCGATCGGCTCGTTTCCGAGAGAGCAGCATGCGAAGTCCGCCGGATAGTTCTCCAGCATGATCTCATTGAAGAGTGCCGCCAGCTGACTGCCGTGTACAGCAAGCGCCAGCTTGGATTCTGCCGTAATCTCAGCTGAAAGCCTGCCGATCTCCTGATCGAGCCAGGCTTCCGTTTCGTTCTCCAGCGGCAGCAGTGCGGCATAGTCCGCCTCACTGCAGTCTGTGGAAACAGTCTTCAGCTGCCCTTCACAGTGCAGCCTGCGGGAATCGGGATTCAGCGAGGCCTGAATTTCGATATACTTATCTGCATCATTAGGCGGCTGTACGCTGAAGGTGCCGTTCAGAAGCACTCCCGGTACCGACATATGCTGGTGTCCCGTGAGGAGAATATCAAAGTCCAGCCTTTCTGCCAGCTCACAGGCCACATTCTCCCGGGATTCCGTAAGCTTTCGGCCGCTTACAAGATCCCGCTCGAAGCCTCCATGGTAAATGCAGACCGTCACATCGCAGCTGCCCTTCAGCTCCTCAAGCGCGGCCTCTGCCGCCAAAATCGGATCCGTCACCTTGAGCGCGGCAAGGTGTGCCGGCTTCTCCCAGAGATTCACATAATCTGTCACTACCCCGGTGAAGCCGATGCGGAGTCCGTTTTCCAGCGTTTTGATCCAGCTCTTCCGAAGGCCCAGCTCTTCTCTCCCGTCTTCCACATTGGCACAGACGCAGACAGCATTTACCGCATGGAGATAATCACGCAGCACCTCATAGCCGAAGTTGAAATCGTGATTTCCCAGTGTGAAGACCTCGAGTCCCATCGCCCGGAAGCCATAGGCCATGGGATGCAGCGGAAACCGCTCACGATGTTCAAGGTAATACTGCATCAATGCTGAGCCCTGCAGTGCATCACCGCCGTCGCAGACGATGGTATTGCCGTCCTTTTTCAGCTCTGCTGCGATGTCCATGAGTCCCCGCCGGCGCGGCCTGCCGGTCTGGTAATCCACCGGAAGGAGCTTTCCATGAACATCTGAGGTGAAATAAATTTTAAAATCCTGCATTTTTCTCAGCCTCTTGTCAGCTTCACACGGATCTTCGTAGAGAACCACTCGATCAGCAGCACCAGAACAATAAGGCCGATCAGGATAGATCCCGCCTCATTCCATCGATAGGCATTCATGGCAAAGATCAGCGGCGCACCGATACCGCCGGCACCCACAAGGCCGAGCACGGTAGCATCACGCAGATTGATATCAAAACGGTAAATGGCGGTGGATGCGAAGTTCGGCATCAGCTGCGGCAGAATGCCGTAACGGATCTTCTGCCAGGTGGAGCAGCCGGCGGCATCCAGGGATTCCAGGATCTTCGTGTCCAGATCCTCGATCGCCTCGATATACATCTTCGAAATCATACCGATGGAGCAAAGCGACATAGTCATGAGT
>CAVAXR010000313.1:0-2259 GCA_963592375.1 Oribacterium sp.
CCTCTGCTGCGCCCTCTGAAGCAGCCGGCATCAGCCCGGATGCCGAATCGCCGGCATTTTCCCGGCAGAAATCGCCGGAAAGCGTCCACAGCTTGTCATCGATTTCCAGAAGTGCCGCAAGGAAGCCCTGCAGTGCCTCCTCCGTATCTGCCATACTCGTCATCGCCAGAATGTTCTGTCCAAGACTCATCTCGAGCTCATAATGATAGCGCTCCCGCAGGAGCTTCTGAAGCATACCGCCGCTGACGTCCGGCACCAGACTCCGGATCAGCAGCTTGCTCCGGTCATAGTCATAGCAGACTGCCGGATCCTCCCGGAAGAGCCGGAAGCAGCGAAGCTTCTCTGCGCCCGCAATGAACCGCTGCAGACGTCCCGTCCAGTCTGCAAATTCGTCCTCTCCCGCATTCTGAACGAAGCCGGTGCAGCTGTCCAGCGAAAGCATCAGCGGATAGGAGGGTGAGGAGGTCTCAAAGATTCCCAGCATCTGTTCTATACGCCGTTCCGATATTCTGTTTCCCTTAAGGTGCAGCCAGGCCGTCTGGGTCAGGCTCGGCAGCGTCTTGTGCGGACTCTGCACCACCAGATCCGCGCCCTGATGAACCGCAGAATCCGGAAAATAGGCGCGCCGACCGCCGACATTTTCCGAAGAAGCACCGGAGAGGCTTCCCTCCAGGCCAAAATGCGCACCGTGCGCCTCATCCACGATCAGCGGAATGCCCTTTTCATGACAAAGCGCCGCGATGCTGCGGATATCCGAGACAATGCCCTCATAGGTTGGGCTCGTCAGCACCACCGCTTCCGTTTTCGGATACCGCAAAAGCAATTCCGCTATCGTCTCCGGCCGGATGCAGCCGCAAATGTCGAAGCGCGTATCCTGCGTTGGCATTGCCCAGTGCACCCGCAGTCCGCGGAGCTCCAGAGCATGAAAAACCGAACGATGACAGTTTCTGGCGGCAATGATCTCGCCGCCCTGATGCGTCGCCGCAAAAATCGCCGCAAGGTTTCCGCAGGTGCTCCCGTTTACCAGGTACCAGCAGCGGTCCGCCCGATAAAGCGCCGCTGTCCGATCCATAGCTTCCCGGAGAATCCCGGATGCCGCATGAAGGTCATCCGTGCCCTCCACCTCCGTGAAATCCATTTCATAGGGCAGCACAGAGGCCGGGGCCAGACGGCGCTTGTGCCCCGGCATATGCAGAGGATAAAGCCTCTGCCCCAGATAATGCCGCAGCTCTGTATACAGCTCCCTGTTCCCGTTCATAACGTTATCGGCATCCTTTCCCGGCTGCATCACAGCTTTCCGGACAGCCGGTTCACAATATAGCGGAGACATCCATCCTCAAAGGGATTGTTCAGCCCCGCCTTCTTCACCAGGCCGTCAAAGAAATCCGAAGCTGAAAGCCGGCAGAGCTTCAGATAACTGTCCCAGGCCTCCCTGTAATTTTCATCCATCCGTACTTTGTACTGGAGGGCATTGGTGCCGGCGATACAGTAATCGATGTAATAGAGCGGACTGTCATAGATGTGGTGCTGCTTCTGCCAGAAGCCGCCTGCCGCCAGGAAGTCATTGCCGCTGTAGTCCATATGCGGACGATACTGCTTCTCCAGCTCCTGCCATACCTGCTTCCGTTCCTTCGGTGTAAAGCCCGGATTGTCGTAAATGATGTCCTGGAATTCATCCACCATGGTGCCGTACGGAATGAATGTCACCGCATCCTCGAAGTGCATGTCGATGTAGTCCTGCGCACGCTCCCCGAAGAGCAGCGGCATCCAGGGCTCCGTGAAAAATTCCATGGACATGGAGTGGGTTTCTGCCGTCTCCATGGTAATGTCGTTATGCTCATGAACCGGATCCATAGCCGTGATGAAGCCCTGGAAGGCATGACCGCACTCGTGGGTGATCACATCGCAGTCGGATGACGTGCCGTTGAAATTTGCAAAAATAAACGGCACATGATAATCCGGTAGCATCGTCATATATCCGCCGGTCTTTTTGTTTTTCCGCCCCAGCACATCGAACAGCCCCTGCTCCTGCATGGTGTTCATGAAAACCGCCGTCTCCGGCGAGAGCGCATTGTACATTTTCTGGCCTGCTGCCAGAATCTGCTCCGGTGTACCTGTCGGCGCCGGATTTCCGTTCGGGAAATAGATGCCTTCATCATAGTACGTAAGCCTCGAAAGCCCCAAACGCACGCGTCGGCGCTCATGCAGCTGCTCTGCAAAAGGCACAAGATCCCTCTTGACCTGCTTCCGGAACTCCGC
>CAVAXR010000314.1:0-2257 GCA_963592375.1 Oribacterium sp.
GGTCTTCGCATCCGTCTTTGTGGTGGTGCCGAAGATGGCGCCGCTGCCGAGATAGTCCGCCCCGGCAGCCTCCGCCGCCCTTGCCTGCTCCACGGTCTTCGCCGTCGCGCCGATGATTTTGTCGGGTCCAAGAAGGGCTCGGGCTTCCGCCACCGCCATATCGGACGCCCCCACATGTGCGCCGTCCGCCTGCAGCTCTGCCGCGAGCCGGACATTGTCATTTATTATGAAGGGAACCGAAAATTCCCGGCAGACTGCCTGCACACGCAGTGCGAGCTCGCGAAGTGCCGCACCGGTAAGCTGCTTTTCCCGGAGCTGGACGATTGCTGCACCGCCGAGAATCGCCTCCCGGACGGCAGCCTCGAGGGCTTCTCCCTCCGCAAGCCAGCTCCTGTCCGTGATAGCGTAAAGTGATAGTTGTTTCGCGTTCATCATCTTAACATATGTCCATATCCAGCTGACCCTTCAGCTGCGGCAGCAAGCCCGTTCCCGCCATCAGCTCGCAGAGAACCGCCGCGATCACGGCGCCGCCTGCGGTGCTGACGAGGAAAGGCACCACAAAGGTAAACAGCGTGGCCGAGGTATTTCCGAGCACCAGCGATGCCACGGGATATGCCAGCATGCCGCCGATCAGTGATGTGCCGCATACCTCACCAAGATACGCTGTCCATCTCTGTCTGCTGAACCGGTACAGAAGCCCGGCCAGCGCCGCACCGCACATACTGCCGGGGAAGGCCAGCAGTGTGCCGAGTCCCAGGATATTCCGGATGAAGGAGGCAATGAAGGCGCACGCAATGCCATAGGCCGGCCCCAGAAAAATGGCGCAGAGAACATTGATGAGGTGCTGCACCGGCGCACATTTCGCCCCGAAGATCGGGAAGGAAAAGAGTGAGCCGGCAACAGCGATGGCTGCGAATACCGCAGTAAGTGTCAGTTTCTTTAAGTTGTTTGTTTTCATAGGTCTCCTTGCAGACTCTTGCAAGAAGCGGCAACTCTCCTGTGATTGCCGCGACGCGCGGCGCAGCAGCTTGCCTGCTGCACGGCACTTCTAGGAAAATGCCGGTTTGATCAGCATTTTCCCGAAAGCCGGCTTCAGCGCCTCGGCTCCGGCAGACAGTACATGTGATCCAGCGGTCCGGCACCCTTTCCGAGATCCAGACCCGCTGCGATTGCACCGGTCAGGTAATCCTTCGCCGCGGAAACGCTGCACGCAAGGTCCATGCCCCTGGCAAGATAGGAGGCGATGGCACTGGACAGTGTGCAGCCGGTTCCGTGGGTATTGGGGTTGTCGATCCGGCTGCCGGCAAACCATCTGCCGCCTGCATCGGTCAGCAGATAGTCTGCCGCATCCTGGGTGCCGTGGCCGCCCTTTACGAGGACCGCCGCCCCGGTTTCGGCATGGATGCGGACTGCCGCCTGCTCCATGTCCTCCCTTGAATGAATCGACATGCCCGAAAGCACCTCTGCTTCCGGTATATTCGGAGTCACCACAGTGGCAAGAGGAATCAGTTTTTTCTTTAATGTTGAAAGCGCTTCGGCTTCCATCAGGGAATGCCCGCTGGTGGAAACCATAACCGGATCCACCACAATGTTCTCCGCGTGGTATTCTGCAAGCTTTTCCGCCGTCATTTCCATGAGAGACGCATTGGGGATCATGCCGCATTTCACCGCATTCGGGTAAATGTCGGTGAAAACCGCATCCAGCTGACTTCCCAGAAACTCCCTCGATACCTCCATGATTCCTTTCACGCCGGTCGTGTTCTGGGCGGTCAGGGCCGTGACTGCACATTCTCCGTAAACATGAAGTGCGGTCATGGTCTTCAGATCAGCCTGAATGCCGGCGCCTCCGCAGCTGTCAGAGCCTGCGATTGTTAATGCTGTATACATGGTACTCTCCTTTTCCATACGCATCACTTTTGTATCGCGACAGAAGGTGGTGCCCCCGGTCTGCCGCTCTGTCTGGCCAGACATAGAGAGACCCAAGCAGAAATTCCCGTTCCATCACACTCCGGATCCCGGAGCATAATAAAAGCAGATACACCAACGTCCGGTATATCTGCTTCCTTAACATCACATATATCCCTACGTTGGCATTACCCAAATCAGGTCACGGGTCTGGACTCACAGTCCACTCTCAGCCGGTCTCACCAGCTCCCCTTTTTCTCTTTTCTCTCTGACAGAAAGTGTAGCACTTCCCGGAACTGCACGCAAGAAGGAATTTTTATTCCGCCGGACGCTCCCGCATCACAGCATTTTC
>CAVAXR010000315.1:0-2257 GCA_963592375.1 Oribacterium sp.
CGCTTATGCCATCACCGGCGAGCCGGAGAAGGTTCAGTTCGGCGAGCGTGTCGTAGGTATCATTGAAGCACGTGACGGCTCCATCATGGACGTTGTACGTGAGATCAAGCCCTTCGAGTTCAAGGATTGAGAATTGCGGGAGTGCAAAGCATGCAGCAAGCCGGGGATCATTGAGGGAAGAAAGACTTTTGTCTGAGATTATCTCGTGAGAGTGCCGGGCGCTGCGGCAGGGAGAAAGTCGGTTTTGCCGGTATTCTCTGAAAAAGATATAAAGCACGGCTTTTCCAATGCGGAAAGCCGTGCTTTTGCGTTATCTATGAAAGTTGTGTATAATGACGCTGAGGCGGAGACCTTTGCATCAGGAAAGTCCGCGGCGGACTGACATGTGCCTGAGGGGGACATGACTGGGAAGCGAGTCCTGGCAACAAAAGGGAAAAAGGAGACGTGTCCGGATGAAAACGACAGAATGGAGAGCATATATAGAAGCGGCTATCCGCGAAGCGCTGCTTGGAGAGGTGCGAACCTCGCCGAAGCCGGGGCTTGTGGATCAGATCGACAACGGGGCCCATGCGGATATGAATATTCATACCTTTGAATGCAGTACGGAAGCCATTGCGCCCTATCTTGCGGATATGTTCATGGAGGGCTTTGCGCCGGCGAAGAACGAGACAGAGGAAAAGGTGCTCGAAATCGAGGAGCTGGAGGACGAGGCGTCAGAATCGGAGGGAAATGTCGGCGGCACAGACTGCGCGGCGGATCCCGGAGCAGAAGCTGCGCAGGCGGAGAACAGTGCGGCAGCCCCCTTGGAGGAAACGGAAGAGGAACAGCTTTTTCGCCGTATTCGCCGAATTGGCATGGAGGCAGAAAAGGCAATGTTTGCGGCGACAAACGGTGTGAATACGCATAAGGGAATGATATTCACCATGGGTACCGTGCTTGCGGCGGCGGGCCTTTACCTGCGGCGGAATTATACAGAGGACGACCTGATAAAAATGGACGCGGATCATATTCGGCGGGTGCGCAGAATGCTGACAGAGCGGGAGGGCGAAAACGTAGAAACGGGCGGATACGTCTACGATATACTCTGGCTCTGTCAGGATATGTGCCGGCGGATTCTGAATGAAGAATTCCGGGAAATGGAGACGCGGGAGCCGGTTACGCACGGAGAAAGGCTTTACCGTGAATACGGAGAACGCGGTATACGCGGCCAGGCCGAGCAGGGCTTTCCGATTCTTCGGGAAGTCGCATTCCCGGAAATGGAAAAGTTCCGTGCGCCGCTCGCAGACCTGCGGGGCGGCATCCGGATGCATCGGCATCTCTGGGAGGAAATGCAGCAGGATGAGACACCCTGGGAAAGTACGGTATATCTGAACGCGGTATATCTGCAGGTACTCCTTCGGGTTATGTCGGAGCTGAATGATACCAATGTTGTAACACGCAGCTCCTACGAGGAGATGCGGCAGCTGCAGGAGGAAAGCCGGAAAATTCTTTCCCTGGGCGGCGGTTTCACGGAGCAGGGCATGACCGCTCTGCTGTCGCTGAACAGCAGCTGTATTCAGCGAAACATCAGTCCGGGAGGCGCGGCGGATATTCTGGCGGCTGCAATACTTCTCTGGCGACTGCAGGAGGTTTGCTGCGGAATGCTGTTTGTGTAAATGAAGGCACCTGCCATGCGGCGTATTGCGCGAAAGCTGTGATCGGGCGACCGGGGGAAGCGCTGATGAAAGTGGCGTTTCCTGTGCCGACTTTGCGCTGTGAAGCAGCATATGCCTTTGCAAATCCGTGCGATTCTCCGGAGAGTCTAGGGAAATGCTGGTATAATCAGCATTTCCCTGGCAGCATGCGCTGCAGCCTGCTCTGCTTTGCTGGAAAAGATTAAGAAAAAGGCAAAAAACTCTTGACGAAAATCTGGTGATTTGCTATTATGTTCAAGTCGCTTCGAGAGAAGCGAAGAAAAGAAAATGCAGAGGTATCGAAGTGGTCATAACGAGGCGGTCTTGAAAACCGTTTGTCCGCAAGGGCGCGTGGGTTCGAACCCCACCCTCTGCGCTGAATCGCAAGATTCAAAAAGTGCTTGACATAGATTTACGAAAATGCTATATTAAGCAAGCTGCTTCACGAGAGCAGAAAGAACCTTGAAAATCAAAGATCGAATAATACACAGACCCTGAAGATTCTTTAAAAGATTTTCAGAAACGCAGCTGAGAGATCAGCTGTATGCGAATACATTCGCAGTAAACAAAACGGACAGAACAAA
>CAVAXR010000316.1:0-2251 GCA_963592375.1 Oribacterium sp.
GCCCAGCAGCCTGCCGTCCGGATTCTCTGCCACAAGATAGGGATATTTTTTTAGTGTCATGCGAATTCGATTCGCAAAATCCTCGGCACGCGGCACTCTGTATTCGAAGGTGATGGCGGTTTTCTCCACATAGGGGGCATAAATCTGCAGCAGCTGTGCGGCATCCTCCGGGCGCGCTGCCCGCAATGTGATTTCTTCCTTATTATAAATAGAAGCAATTCCCATTTTTTATTGGTCTCCTTAACGAGTAGACGACAGATGCTCGTCCATTTCATTGAATTATCCGTCCGGCGAAACAAAAATGCAAGACGCCTGGTAAATTTTTCAGAGGTTCCTATAGAACAATTTCATAATCCGTACATATTTCTCTGTTAGGATACGAAAAGCGGCGGACGTTCCGAGACAGATAGGAAACGTGCAGCAGGGCAGGGGCGGCCGCCGCGCATTTGCAGAAAGGACGCACAGCTATGCTGAATATTTTAATCGTGGAGGACAACATTGACCTCCGGAATCTCTACTCCTTCGCGCTTCGGAAGGCCGGATACTATACGTATGCGGCATCGGACGGCGTACAGGCCTCCGATCTGATGGAGAAAAACTACATTGATCTGGTGATCACGGATCTGATGATGCCGAATATGGACGGCTATGAATTTGTGCAGTCGATCCGGCAGTATAATGCTGACATCCCGATTCTGGTGATCACCGCGCGGGATGACTTTAATTCGAAAAATCAGAGCTTCCGACTCGGCAGCGACGACTACATGGTAAAGCCCATCGACATTAACGAGATGTGCCTGCGGGTCGGCGCACTGCTTCGCCGGGCAAAGATTGCCCATGAGCGGCGCCAGCAGATTGGCGAGACGGTGCTGGATTATGATTCTCTGACCGTAAAGCGCGGGGATGAGGAGCTGATGCTTTCGAAGAAGGAGTTCTGTCTTCTCTATAAGCTGGTATCCATGCCGAACAAGATTCTGACCCGGCGTCAGCTCATGGATGAATTCTGGGGGCTGGACAATGAATCGGATGAACGGACCATCGACGTGCATATCAGCCGGCTCCGGAAGCTCTTTGAAGGCAATCCGGATTTCCGTATCGTGACGATTCGCGGACTCGGCTATAAGGTGGTCACCGCATGAAAAAGAATTTCAGAATCTGGCTGGTGCTGACGCTGCTGGCCTTTTTTGCTGTATTGATTTCTACGGTGGCCGGCTTCCTCCTTGGCGGTTTCCTGTATCAGAACGAAATGATTGAGGGTCTGCAGCCGTCTTTTCCGCTTGTTTCGCTTCTGTTCACGGTGTTAGTGCTGGCGCTGTGCATGATTACTTACATTACGGTAAGCATTTTAAAGCCGCTGAACCGTCTGATCGATGCCCTGAAGGGAGTGAGCCGCGGGGAGTTTTCTCTCAGGCTTACGGAGGACCGCGGCTCTGACATGATCCGGGACATCAATCGAAGCTTCAATTCCATGCAGGAGGAGCTTTCCAGCATTGAAACGCTGCGAAACGATTTTGTGGCCAATGTCTCGCATGAATTCAAAACGCCGCTTGCCGGCATTGAAGGCTATGCCTCCCTGCTTTTGAACGAGGATTTGAGTCGGGAGGAGCAGCAGAGCTATGCCCGCAGGATCATGGAAAGCACGCGGCAGCTGTCGAAGCTTACCGGAAATATTCTCGCGCTTTCCCGTCTGAATACGAGTCCGGTGAGCGAGAAAAAAACACTGTTTTCACTGGATGAGCAGCTGCGGGAGGCGATCCTCACGCTGGAGCAGCAATGGACCGGCAAGGGAATCGAAATCGATATGGAGCTGCCGGAAATCAGCATCCGCGGCTATGAAAACCTGCTCTTCCAGGTCTGGACCAATCTTTATTCCAACGCCATCAAATTTTCACCGGACGGCGGCAGGGTGGAAACACGGCTGGAGCACACGGCAAAGGGCGTTTTTGTTTCCGTCCGTGACAGCGGCATCGGCATGACGGCGCAGCAGCAGAAGCATATCTTCGAAAAATTCTATCAGGCGGATACTGCCCATAAATCCGAGGGGAACGGGCTTGGCCTGGCGCTTGTACACCGGATCGTGGAGATTCACGGCGGCGCCGTCGAGGTCAGCAGCACGGAGGGCGAGGGCTCCTGCTTCACGGTCTTTCTGCCGGTTTCCGGATAGGAGACAGCAAGCTGCATCCATTCGGTTTATCATTTGTAATTGTTTAGCACCACCAGAAAAATGCACAAAATGCAGAGCGGAGCTTGC
>CAVAXR010000317.1:0-2247 GCA_963592375.1 Oribacterium sp.
GAACGGTCCATGGACTGCTGCGGACGAAGAACATGGTGATGCCGAAGCTCCGCTGCTATCCGGAGTCTATGCAAGAAGAAGGCGCGCTGGCTTTCGGAAAGGACAGGGTCTTTACAAATCCGGTATCCTGCAAGGTGATAGGAGCAAGCTGCGGCAAAGGCGGCAATCTAACGCTGGAGCTCCATGTGCGGGGAATCTACGAGAGCCTGAACGAAGCCCTGCTGCATGTGGACTATGAAGGGGAATCGGCAGAGCTTTATCGGGATGGAAAGCTCATTGCGGACAGCTTCTGGACCGGCCAGACCTGGGAGATCGGGCTGAAGCGATTTGCGAGGAATGAGGCAGCAGACCTGACGATGGTCATCCATCCGCTGCGGGAGAAAGATCCGCTGTATCTGGAGAGATGGCCGGAGATGGAGAATCATATGGCCTGCCGTCTTAAGAAAATAACGACAGAAGTTGTGGCAGACGTCGTCTGGCCAAAGGAGGACTGAATGGAAGCAAAATACAGCATCGGAACAAAGGAAAACCGTGCCTTTCTGAAAGCGGCCGCAGAGGACCTTCTGGCCTTTGGACACCGCTTTGCGTCGCCGGAGGGGGGCTCCTACTGGCTGGGAGATGACGGAACGCCGTGGAAGGAGAGAAACCGGGAAACCTGGATCACATCCCGCATGATTCATGTGTACAGCCTGGGTGCCATGCTCGGCCATCCGGGGAGTGGGGAGCTGGTGGACGCGGGACTAAAGGGCCTTTTGGGCGAGCTGCACGATAATGAGCATGACGGCTGGTATGCAGGAGTCACCGCTAAAGGAGAGCCGTTTGGCCCGAAGCAGTGCTATGCACATGCCTTTGTCATCCTGGCAGCAACGAGTGCACTGCTGGCGGAAAGACCCGGCGCGAAGGAGCTTCTGGAACATGCCAAGGGAGTCTACGACCGTTATTTTTGGCGGGAGGAGGAAGGGCTCGCAGTGGATACCTGGAACACGGAGTTCACGGAGCTGGATCCCTATCGCGGCGTGAATGCGAACATGCACACGGTAGAGGCCTTTCTGGCGGTTGCTGACGCGACAGGGGACGAGGCTTACCGCGCCCGTGCCGGCCGCATCGCAGAGCATGTCATCTCCTGGGCGAAGGCCAATGACTGGAGAATTCCGGAGCATTTTGACAGTCAGTGGAATGCGGATCTCGAATGCAACAAGGAAAGACCGGACGATCCGTTCAAGCCATACGGAGCAACCCCGGGACACGGCATTGAATGGGCACGCCTGATCACCCAATGGGCAGTGTCTACCTATGGGCAAAATACGGATGGCACCCTGCCGGAAGCAGCCACCCCTTACATCGAGGCGGCGGAGCACCTGTTCCTTCGCGCTGCAGAGGATGGCTGGAATGCAGATGGTGCGCCGGGAATTGTGTACACCACAGATTGGAACGGGAAGCCTGTGGTACATGACAGAATGCACTGGACCCTCGCAGAGGGCATCAATACAGCGGCAACGCTGTACCAGGTAACAGGAAAAGCTGTTTATGCAGAATATTACGGGAGCTTTTTGCAGTATCTGGACGAAACCGTGATGGACCATGCAAACGGCTCCTGGTTCCACCAGCTGGATCGGGACAATGCAGTGATGACCACCGTATGGCCGGGCAAGTCAGATCTGTACCATGCGCTGCAGGCCACCTTGATTCCGTACCTGCCGGTGGGAATTTCGATTGCGGCTGCGGTGAAGAAGATGTAAAGCGTAGCATCAGCCGGAACGGATGAGGGTTGTGAGAGCACAAAGCGCGGAGCAATTCAGGCATCATGAGACAAAAGGAATTTTGAATCCTGGCATGAGAGGATACAAGTAGCAGAGAATGTCATGAGGCCAGGACCAAAGAGTCTTCGCGTGTAGGGAGAAGCCATGAAGATTGTATTGAAGGGACTGACCAAGAGATTTCCAAATCGCGACCGCAAGAAGGAAGAGGTCACGGCCGTGGACCATTTCAGCTTTGAAATCCCGGACGGCGAGCTGGTAAGCCTTTTGGGGCCTTCCGGCTGCGGCAAGAGTACGACGCTTAATATGATCTGCGGGCTTGAGATGCCGACAGAGGGCAAGCTCTTCTTCGGAGATGAGGACGTGACGAATGTTCCGCCGGAGCATCGCGGCGTTGGAATGGTGTTTCAGAGCTATGCGCTGTATCCGCACCTGACAGTGCGGGACAATATTAAATTCCCACTCCAGAATCTGACCGGCAAGGACAAGC
>CAVAXR010000318.1:0-2236 GCA_963592375.1 Oribacterium sp.
GGGCAACCTGACCGCCCTTGTCCCTGGAGACGGCATACTGCCAGTTCTTCGGCAGGATAGGCAGATCATCATAGCGCCACTTGCCGTACTTTTCATCGTAGGCATCGGCTTCCGCAAGCTCCGCCAGATGTCCAAAGCACCAGGAAACGATGTAGCCGTTTCCCGTAAAAAAACTGTCCCTGCGCTCATTGGCTCCAAGGACGGCGGCAATGTATTTTCCAACGGAGGGCTTCTCCGCAATCACAAGTTTATTCTGCATCATGGTTATTCTCCTTTTCCTTATCGCACTGTTTGAAAAAATGACAGAAGTCGATAGCTCTTTTTACCTGCTGAATACAGGTTTGAATGACCTGCTCCTTATATGGGCAGGTCATCTTGTATATCAGATATTCCCCGTAGTATCCGGCTTTGTTCCGGTGGTATCTGGCGCTATTTTCCAGTGTAAGCTCCACGCAGTCTTTCTCATTCAGCGCTTCCGTCGGCTCACATGCCTCCAGCAGTTCCAGCAGCGTAGCCAGATTCCTTTCCCGGTCCGGTGCTTCGGCAATGATGAATTTTATCAGGGAGGACAAAAGGATTGAGGCACTCTCCAAAGCGTCGATGGACAATGCCCGCATATCCGCATGGCGGATCGGAAGCAGTTCATGGAATATGAAATCCGGCACATCCTTTTCCGTCAGGTTGAGGAGAACATTGGGAGAAAAGAGCAGAGGAACAGGGTTACTGTCAGGCTCCTCATATTCGCTATATGGCATATTATCTTCCTCCTCGCGCTCCAGACCATCCGGGAAATCCAGTTTCTCTTTCTGTTTTCTTCTTTTGACCGCACGAATCCGTTCATCAAGCACCAGATAGGATAAATAGACCGTATTCAGCGCCGCCAGGCCGCAAAAGACAATCCCGATTACTTCCATCCTCTATGCGCCCCCTTTATTCTTCCTCGGAGTCATTTTCTTCCGCATCGTCCGGCTCAGTTTCATATTCCTCGTCGTTTTCTTCTTCCCCGTAATCATAATCATCCAGATCTACCGGCCCTTTGGCGTCCGGCTTATTCTTTCTAAACTTGAACCAGTACAGAGCGCCGCCTCCGCCGAGGAGCAGGAGGACAAGGATGACTGCAACGCCGCTGCTGCCGGAAGACGGTTCCTCCGTAGCCGGTTCAGGTTCTGCCACCTCATCCGGCTGCTGCTTCTGGGCAGTTTCCTTTCCCATACACTCGGTCATGTTATTCTTGCAAACCTCGCAGGCAGTATTGACCGCACCGGCTTCGCATTTGTCGGTGCAGGTGCAGGTGGCAACCGCATCCACATCTTCCATGAGAGCCAGCAGATCGGCTTCGTCCACCGTATTCAGGAAATACACATTTTCGTTTTCCCCAACACGGTCAATGACCAGATAGAAGTAATTGCCGTTTTTGGACTGGACGGTGATAAACTGCTTTTCCTGAAGTTCCGTATCCTCGCTCGCGGAAACCTCGGTTTGCAGAAAATCGTCGATCAGTGTCAGATTCCCATCTGGTGTAAAGGCAGACGTTGATGTACGGTCTGCGGTCATGCTCTGGAAAAGCTGAATCATTTGCGAAAGTGTTGCGGAGTCTAAGGGATTGCTTGATTCGGATGTTTCCAGAAGTTGCAGGTAATCGCCGCAAACATAGCCAGTCTGCTCCGGCATCACGATCTCGTACCAGCCGCCGCTTTCACCGATTACCTCAACCTCCGTGCCGTTTAGCAGATGGCCGACGATGCTGTAACTGGTGCCTGGGCCGGTACGCAGATTGAGATAGGAGTTGACATTTACCACCTTGCCGGTGGTATTCTCTGCCGCATTCTCCGGGTCATACTCCCATTCCACACCATCAATGGTGATGGTGATTTTTCCTTCCTCGGAGACGGTGTAAGAGTATGGAGCTTCTGCCTCTGCTTCTGCAGGCGGTTCAGCCGCTGCCGTGTTTGCCGTGGTTGTGGGAACCTCAACGGTTCGAGTTTCTTCCCCATCGGCCGCATAAGCAAACGCCGTCATGGGCAGACTCATAACAAATACGCAGATGGCCAGAGCGATGTTGCGAATGACTTTTCTACTTTTCTTATTCTTCACTTGCATGATTTTCTTCCTCCTATTACCAGAATATGAAACTGGAAGACATTGCAGAAATGCTGGATATCAGCCGAAGTTCTGTGAAACGTTACCTGATCAGCGGCCGCCGAAGGCTCAAACAGCTGATGGATCATTGAGAAAG
>CAVAXR010000319.1:0-1558 GCA_963592375.1 Oribacterium sp.
GTTCTATCCGGGTGCGGAGGTGCCTGAGCAGTTAAAGCAGTATTTTGAGTCACCGGATTACGAGGACGGAGACCAGATCATTCATATAGAGAATCTGTCCGAGACCGATGAGTGGAAGCTGAAGAATGATGTAGAGAAGATACTGGCGGTGATTCCGGAGCTGGACGCCCGGATCGACAGCATGACAGAAGGCTGGACAACAAAGCGTATGTCCAAAACGGATCTGACCATTCTGCGGCTTGCACTTTATGAGATGGAGCATGATGAGAGTATTCCGGAGAAGGTATCCATCAATGAAGCGGTGGAGCTTGCCAAAAAGTACGGCGGACCGGAATCAGGTTCCTTCGTGAACGGCGTGCTTGCCAGAATTTTCCGGAATGAACAGCCGGCTGCGAATGCGGAAAAGAAAGCATCCCGTGAAAAGCGCGGTGAGCTGACCGAAAAGAAGCAGGGCGGAAAGAATATGCATATTCTGATCAATAAATGATGAAGGAAAGTGTCTATTCCGTCTCGCAGGTCAGTCATTATATCAGCAGGATGCTGCAGGAGGATTTTCTTCTTCGCGATATCGTTATTCGCGGAGAGGTTTCCAATCTGAAATATCATACATCGGGGCACATTTATTTTACCCTGAAGGATACAGCTTCGCAGATCTCTGCAGTCATGTTTGCCGGAGATCGTGCGGGGCTTCCGTTTAAATTGGAGAATGGTTTTCAGGTTCTCTGTGCCGGCAGGGTTGCGCTTTATGAGCGTGGCGGCAGCTACCAGATATATGTAAAAAAAGTCACGATGGACGGTATCGGTGATCTGTACATCCGCTTCGAGCAGCTGAAAAAAGAGCTGGCGGAGATGGGGATGTTTGATGAGATGTATAAAAAGCCGATTCCCCGATACGCTGAACGGATTGGCATCGTGACAGCCAAAACCGGTGCGGCGGTGCGTGACATCGTGCAGATTGCGAAGCGACGGAATCCCTACTGTGAGCTGGTGCTGTATCCGGCACTGGTGCAGGGAGAAAATGCGGCAGCATCGGTGGCAGAGGGCATTCGGACACTGGATCAGCTTGGGTTGGATGTGATGATTGTCGGACGCGGCGGCGGTTCACTGGAGGATCTCTGGGCCTTTAACGAGGAAATCGTGGCCAAAGCGATTTTTGATGCGGATACCCCCATTGTATCGGCGGTTGGACATGAGACGGATGTCACGATAGCGGATTATGTGGCGGATCTGCGGGCGCCGACACCCTCTGCGGCAGCTGAGCTTTGTGTATTCGAATACAGCAAGTTGGTGAAGGATCTTTCGTCTTATCTCGCGACGCTTACAGCAAACATGCAGGATCATATTGCGGAGAGCCGTCAGAGCTTGAATCTTCGGAAGCTGACATTGCTTCGGCATAATCCGAAAACCATACTTCTTACCCGGCGTGAGAAGCTGCAGAGTACAGCGGAAAAGCTGCAGCGCTGCATGGACGATCAGCTGGCTGACAGCCGGCAGCAGCTTCAGGAGTATGACTGCTTCCGACAGAAAATGCTGGAAAAGCTGGAGCGCAGCAGAAACC
>CAVAXR010000319.1:1586-2230 GCA_963592375.1 Oribacterium sp.
GCTGGTACTGTCCTGTGAGAAGCTGGAAAACCGTTCACCGCTGAACCGGATGAAGGCGGGCTTCGGGTATTTGCAGACGGCAGACGGGAAGCGTATGCGCTCTGTGACTGCAGTTCGGAAGGGCGATCTGGTGGTAACCAGCATGCTGGACGGCAGCTTTCAGAGCCGTGTCGAAGACATTACAATAAGAGGTCAGTATGGCAGCAGCAAAAAAGAAGAATCTGAATGAGATATTCGAGGCACTGGACAGTCTTCTTCAGGATATGGAACAGGAGGACAGTCTGGAAAAATCCTTTGCTTTGTACAAGCAGGGAGTAGAGCTGGTAAAGCAAGCAAATGAGAGTATTGATAAAATTGAAAAACAAGTGAAGGTGCTGGATGAAGACGGAATTCTCTCTTGAGCTCGAAAAGAAAACAGCGGAATGTGATCGTATTGTTCTTTCGCATCTGCCGGAGGAAACGGGACTGCAGAAGACGGTGCTTACGGCAATGAACTATTCCGTGGCAGCCGGCGGGAAGCGCATTCGTCCCCTGCTGATACGGGAATGCTTCTATCTGATGCAGCCGGCGGCGGAACGGAAGCAGCTGATGGAGCCGGTCATGGAGGCTTTCATGGCGGGGATGGAGATGATCCATACCTTTTC
>CAVAXR010000320.1:0-2229 GCA_963592375.1 Oribacterium sp.
TCTCTCACTTTGTACTGCGGTATACGACGACAAAGCGATCCTCAAAGGTGACCATTTCGTATTCATCGGGATCCGGGTTCATGGCTTGCGTTTCGGCCTTCGTGAGGACGAAGATGTCATTGGAATATTCCTCGCTCGTAAGAGCCGTAAGTGTATCATCCGAAACCGGAAGTCCGAACACGAAGTGTCCGAAGGAGGAAGCAACACGGAACTCGGCCTCCGGATCCTTGTAGACCACGGTATCCCGGAATTCCTGCGGATCATACTGCGTGTAGTAGAGCGTCAGCATGAAGGGCGAGGCCACCAGATCATAGGTGGAATAGACGGTAGAGGCGATCCCTTCCGATTCCTTTTCCTTGGAGAGAGTGTCGGCAAGAACCATGGCATCGCCGTAGCCGGGCATGAAATCAATGGCCGAAACCTCCTGATAGGTGCCTCCGTAGTAGTCCCTTGCAAAGGAAGCAAAGCCGATGAGGATCAAAAGGAGCGGGAGGGATGCAATTATAGCAGCCAGCCCCGGCAGGACGCGGCGGTTGGAATGTTCCGTATCCGAATCCGGTAGGCCGCTACGTCTGGAATATGCATCGCCCGAGCCCCGTAGCATACGGCATTTGGAACACCGTGCAGATACTGCGGTGTACAATGTTTTGCAAACGAGGCGAAGGCCCATCACCAGCCAGTAAACGAGAGGCAGGAAGAGGAGCACCTCGCGGTTGATGTCCTGCTGGATGAAGAGTGAGAAGAGGAGCGCGGCACAAAGCTCGGCCAGCATGATGCCGTTTACTGCGGATGCATGGTCGCAGAGAGGGGTGTCACATTCGGAATCCTGTGCGGCGTGATCTGGTGTGCAGATACCGGCAGCCTGACGATTGGAACTGCAGGCTGCAACGTTTGCTGCATGGCCGGCCAGACAGTCAGAGACGGCAGCCTGACGATTGGAATTGCAGGCTGTGGCATTTGCTGCATGGACTGCCGGACGGGCAGAAACGGCAGTTGGATTCTTCCTGCGCAGCAGAAAATGTACTCCGCCCACGATGCCGGCCAGTGTCACCGGCCAGGTAAAACAGTACAGTGTCCAGTACCCGGGCATGGCGTTCCAGGAGACCTCGCCGTCAAGACCTACCGTCAGCGTGCGAAGGAGCTCTCCTGCGTTGTGCCAAAGGCTTGCCGGGAGCGTGCGGTCGAAGGCAACGAACACCGAACCGAAGTGGCTGGAGGTGAATTTCGGGAAGGAGATCCAGGAGAGGGAGATCTCTGAAAGCCCCAGGAAGTTCACGGCGTAGAAGATGGCAAGCGGCGTGCAGGTCAGAAGGAAAACGGCAAAGGAGCCGCCCAGCTGTCCCCAGCTAAGGAGTCTTTTTGACAGCAGAAAGAGGCAGGCGAAGAGGAGCGTGAGCGGGATGACCACGTTCGCGGAGCCGTAGGAATAGAGGCAGACGCCGAAGGCGAAGGCGGCCAGCAGGTAGCGCCGGGTCTGCCGGCTGCGAAGGGAGCTTGTATGGCTCTTCGCGGCGGGAGAAACGGGAACGTTCTGATCAGCCGGTGCGGTCAGGGCAGCACGGACGAGCAGGTACGTTGCCAGAATCTGCCAGAAGGGCATGGTGTTGGAATCCAGACTCCAGCGGGACAGGATGATGTGCCAGGGAGTTACGGACAGCACGAGAAGCCCCAGAAGGGCAGTGCGGCTGCCAAAGCCCTTGCACACTAGGAGAAAGAACAGAAGGAGCGTCAGGGAGCCCAGCACGGCCGGAATGATACGGATCGACCAGATGCCGGAGCCAAAGAGCCATGTAGTGATCACATTCAGGTAGATCATGATGGGACTGCCGCCGCCCGAGCCCCAGGTGATGGGGTACACCGGCCAGTGAAAGCCGTTACGGTCCATGCCGGTGGTGGCGAGGCAGAAGGCCTCATAGCCGATGGACGCTTCGTCCTGCTGGAGTCCGTTAGGGAGTCCTGTCAGGTTCCGGACACGCAGAAGGGTACCAAATGCCCAAATAGCGATCGCAGCCAGCCAAACCTTGGTCTGCCCGTGATGTTTTGAAGGAATCTGTGAAGATCCGGAGGATTGGGCGGCAGAGTTATATTTGCCCTTTCGGGATTCGGTGCGTGCCAGCAAGAAGGCGGCCAGAATCAGAAAAAGTTCCAGAACAGTGGCTGCAATATTGTAATAATCGATGATTCTCATAAGGGATTTTCTCGGCTTTCTCTTGAGTTTCTCTTTGTAAT
>CAVAXR010000321.1:0-2229 GCA_963592375.1 Oribacterium sp.
GCTGCCCGAGTCGAGCGTCTGCGGGCTCGTAATCGCCCATCCGAGAGCGCATTACACGGATATTTCGCGCCTTTCCGAGGCGGAGCTTTCCGACTATGCCCGCCGCCGCGGCATCTCCCTCGCCGCCGCCCGCCAGCTCCTCGGCCACCTGCTCGCGTAGCTCTCTCTCGCCTTGCTCTCTTGCTCTTGCTCTCCGCTGTCCACCGGCTCCTCGGTTGCCTGATTGCGTAGATCTTCGCCTCGCTCTCTTGCTCTCCGCTGTCCACCGGCTCCTCGGTTGCCTGATTGCGTAGATCTTCGCCTCGCTCTCTTGCTCTCCGCTGTCCACCGGCTCCTCGGTTGCCTGATTGCGTAGATCTTCGCCTCGCTCTCTTGCTCTCCGCTGTCCACCGGCTCCTCGGTTGCCTGATTGCGTAGATCTTCGCCTCGCTCTCTTGCTCTCCGCTGTCCACCGGCTCCTCGGTTGCCTGATTGCGTAGATCTTCGCCTCGCTCTCTTGCTCTCCGCTGTCCACCGGCTCCTCGGTTGCCTGATTGCGTAGATCTTCGCCTCGCTCTCTTGCTCTCCGCTGTCCACCGGCTCCTCGGTTGCCTGATTGCGTAGATCTTCGCCTCGCTCTCTTGCTCTCCGCTGTCCACCGGCTCCTCGGTTGCCTGATTGCGTAGATCTTCGCCTCGCTCTCTTGCTCTCCGCTGTCCACCGGCTCCTCGGTTGCCAGATTGCGTAGCTCTCTCTCGCCTTGCCGAAAACTTGTCCGTAAAAACCGCCCTTTTCACGGACAAACCATTGCTTTCATGAACTTTGTCCGTAAAAACCGCCCTTTTCACGGACAAACCATTGCTTTCAGGAACTTTGTCCGTAAAACCCGCCCTTTTCACGGACAAACCCTGTCTCCCATGAACTTTGTCCGTAAAAACCGCCCTTTTCACGGACAAACCATTGCTTTCATGAACTTTGTCCGTAAAAACCGCCCTTTTCACGGACAAACCTTATCTCCCAGGAACTTTTTCCGTAAAAACCGCCCTTTTCACGGACAAATACGAAATAGGATGGTTCTTTCGAAGCTCCTAAGGAGCACGTGCGATGCAAGAGGTCTGGGGAGTCCGCTCCCCAGCGCCCCTGGGACAGTCACGAATTGACGGGGGGGGTAGGAAACAAAAAAAGCAGACTCGAAAAGTCTGCTTTTTTATGGAGCGGAAAACGGGGCTCGGACCCGCGACCTTAACCTTGGCAAGGTTACGCTCTACCAACTGAGCTATTTCCGCGTCGGGATTGCAAAGGTACGAAGTTTTTTCAGAACTCCAAACTTTTGCAATAAAATTTATTGCTCCGACCAGAAATTTCTGCCGCCATTACAGGATGGCCCGATAATCGGGCATCTTTCCTGGAATCTGTTCAGTGAGGATGTAAAAATAAGTCGGTACACTTTTGTGAAGGATTTTAAGGAACCCTTACACCTCGATGGCAGTGCTGAACTCGCGCAGGAACCTCATATCATTCTCGAAGTAATGGCGCAGGTCATTTACCCTCCACTTCAGCATTGCGATTCTTTCGAGGCCCATACCGAAGGCGAATCCGGAATATTTCTTCGAGTCTATTCCGCTTGCTTCCAGCACGTTAGGATCCACCATACCGCAGCCCAGAATCTCCAGCCAGCCGGTACCCTTGCAGATGTTGCAACCCTTGCCGTGGCAGATGTTGCAGCTGACGTCCACCTCTGCGGACGGCTCAGTGAACGGGAAGAAAGACGGACGCATACGGATCTCGGTATCCGGACCGAACATCTCGCGGGCGAAAAGCAGGATGGCCTGCTTGAGGTCTGCGAAAGTCACATTCTCATCTATGTAGAGACCCTCCACCTGATGGAAGATACAGTGTGCACGTGCGCTGATGGCTTCATTGCGGAATACACGTCCCGGGCAGATGACACGGATAGGAAGCTTCATACTCTCCATAGCGCGGACCTGTACCGAAGAGGTGTGGGTACGCAGCAGAAGCGGATTCGGATGACCCGCGGACACGAAGAACGTATCCTGCATATCTCTGGCAGGGTGGTTCGGAGGGAAATTCAGAGCCTCGAAAACGTGATAGTCATCCTCGACCTCAGGCCCCTCGGCCACATCGTAGCCGAACTTGCGGAAGATATCCACAATCTCCTGACGGACTATCGAAACGGGATGGCGGGAACCCAGCTCGAAAGCGTCTCCCGGCATAGTCAGATCCTGTGAA
>CAVAXR010000322.1:0-2229 GCA_963592375.1 Oribacterium sp.
GCTTCGCCGAGCAAGCTCTGCTTCGCATTTTATGGATTTTTCCGGTGGTGCAAAACAATTACAAATTGAGAAGGAAAAACATGCTTGCATAGAAAACATGTTTTGTGCTATTATTCATCTACTTGACTTTCCAAAAGAAAAGCGTGAGAATAGGGTTTCGCGCTTTGAAATAGATAGCTATGTGGAGGAATGAATGGCAGAAAAGTATAATGCAGACAGTATTACGGTGCTGGAGGGACTGGAGGCAGTCCGCCGGAGGCCGGGTATGTATATCGGCTCCATCAGTCAGAAGGGTCTGAATCATCTGATCTATGAGATTGTTGACAATTCTGTGGATGAGCATATGGCGGGGTACTGCTCAGACATCTGGGTAACACTGGATGCAGACGGCTCCTGCACCGTTAAGGACAACGGCCGCGGCATCCCGGTGGGCATGCATAAAAAGGGCGTAGCTGCAGAGCGTGTGGTCATGACGACCCTTCATGCCGGCGGAAAGTTCGACAGCAATTCCTACAAAACCTCCGGCGGTCTGCATGGCGTAGGATCTTCTGTTGTGAATGCCCTTTCCAGCTACATGCGGGTGCGGGTTTCACAGGGCGGCAAGGTCTATGAGGATGAATTCAGCCGCGGAACACCGACGAAGGAGCTGGTGGACGGTCTGCTGCCTGTGATCGGAAAAACGAAGGAGACCGGCACAGAAACCACCTTTATTCCGGACGGCGAGATCTTCGAGAAGACCCGCTTCAAGGCGGACTGGCTGATGTCCCGTCTGCATGAGACAGCTTATCTGAATCCGGCATTGACGATTCATTACCGCGACAATCGGGATGCGGAGCCGGTGATCGAGGATTACCATGAGCCGGACGGGCTGATTGCCTTCGTGCGGGATCTGAACAAGGAGGCCGGCGAGCCGGTGACTCCGGAGATCTATATCAAGGGCAGTGCTGAAAATACCGAGGTGGAGTGCTGCATTCAGTTCACGGATTCCTTTGAGGAGAACATTCTCGGCTTCTGCAACGACATTTATACCATGGAGGGCGGTACACATATCGTAGGCTTCAAAACAAAGTTCACACAGCTTGTGAACAACTATGCCCGCCAGCTTGGTATTCTCAAGGAGAAGGATTCGAACTTCACCGGAGCAGACAGCCGGAACGGTATGACTGCCGTGGTGGCAATCAAGTATCCGGAGCCGATCTTCGAGGGTCAGACCAAGACGAAGCTTGCGAGTCTGGATGCCACGAAGCAGGTGGCAAATGTTGTCGGCGCCGAGCTGGAGCACTATTTCGACCGGAATGTGGAGGTCATTAAGGCGATTATCGCCTGTGCGGAAAAGTCGGCCAAGATCCGGAAGCAGGAGGAGAAGGCCAAGACCAATATGCTGCAGAAGTCAAAGTACAGCTTTGACTCGAACGGAAAGCTTGCGAACTGCATTTCCAGGAATCCGGAGGAGTGTGAGATCTTCATCGTGGAGGGAGATTCCGCCGGCGGCTCCGCCAAGAGCTCCCGGGACCGGCACACACAGGCCATTCTTCCGCTCCGCGGCAAGATCCTGAATGTAGAGAAGGCCTCCATTGACAAGGTGCTGGCAAATGCCGAGATCAAGACCATGATCAATACCTTCGGCTGCGGCTTTTCGGAGGGCTACGGCAATGATTTCGACATTTCAAAGCTGCGCTATGACAAGATCATCCTGATGACCGATGCGGATGTGGACGGAAGTCATATCGATACGCTGCTCCTGACCTTCCTGTACCGCTTTATGCCGGATCTCATCCGGGAGGGACATGTGTACGTGTCCATGCCGCCGCTGTATCTGGCGACCCCCAATACGAAGAAGGAAAAACCGGAATATCTCTATGATGACAAGGCACTTCTCAAGTATAAGGAGAAGCATAAGGAAGGCAGCTATGAGATCAAACGATTCAAGGGTCTCGGTGAGATGGACCCTTCCGAGCTCTGGGAGACCACTCTGAATCCGGAAAACCGTGTACTGAAGCGGGTGGAGATCGAGGATGCCCGCCTTGCGTCCGAGGTGACCGGCATGCTGATGGGTTCTGATGTAGGACCCCGGCGCGCCTTCATTTACGAGCATGCAAATGAAGCAAATCTCGATACCTGAGGCTGAAAGAGGAGAAGAATGGCAGAACGAATTTTAACAACGGAATTTTCAGAGGAGATGCAGAGGTCCTATCTGGATTATTCCATGAGTGTAATTACCTCCCGTGC
>CAVAXR010000323.1:0-2222 GCA_963592375.1 Oribacterium sp.
TGCATCTTCTTTGCTGTCGTTTCCACGTTATAGCCGGCCTCATCCAACGCCTTCCGCGCCATCTCCGATGCCGCCTTCCGTCCGTTTGTATCTCCGGCCAGAACGCACCCTTCTCCTTCTCCCGTCACGCGGCGAAGGATCTCCTGCGCCCAGATCTGTTCCTTCGCCTCTCCCAGGGGAAGCCTCGTCACAAGGTCTGTCAGCTGCACCTCCTCTGTAATCGTATCCGCAATCACACAGGGAAGGCCTGCCGCCTGTGCCTCCAGGACCGTTCCCGGCAGTCCCTCGTACAAGGACGGGAACACGAACACATCGAAAGCCTGATAGATTGCCGCCGTCTGTTCTCTTGGCAGCTGCCCGGCAAAGATCAGATGCTCCGCAATGCCGGCCTCCTCAAACGTCCGCTGAATGTCCTCCTGCCGTGCTCCCTTCCCTGCGAACAGGTAATACCATTCCCGCTTCGCACCTCCCGAGGTGCCCGCCTGCAGCTCTTCCAGTGCTGCGCCGATCCCGGCAATATAGGTATGATTTTTGACCGGGTCAAGCCGCCCCACATGACCGATCACAATCGCATCATCCGGGATTGCGTACATCACCCGCACAGCGTTTCGCCTCGACTCCTGATAGGCAAAGGGGGCAAGCTCCAGTGCATTCGGAACGAATCGCACCCGGCCGCTTTCATAGGCTCTCCTGCCATATACGGCAATCGACGCTGCCTTGGAGCAGGACAGCATGATATCGCACCTTCCGGGCAGTGACAGGCGCAGAAGCCTTGTCGCAAGGCCCTTCAGACCACGGTCCACTCCGGCGCTGCGGGCATGGGCCATGGTCACCGGCACGCCCGCCGCCTTGGCAATCGGAAGGTAAATGGATGCCGTTGACGTCATATGCCCTTCGACTGCCGCAAAATCGTGGTGCTCAGCAAAAAAATCCCGGCAGGCCTTCCTGTACTTGCCGTAATTCTTGCCGGTAAAGCGCGGTACCGCATAGATCCGCCCGCCCAGAGTAAGGACCTCATCGTCCAGATCCTCCTTCGGGCGCTCTTCCATGTTCTCCCCGCTGTAGTGCACCAGAAAATCGAACTGCACCTTCGTGCGGTCCATATGCCGGTACAGATCCATCACTCTGGACTCTGCACCGCCCCGATTCAATTTGCCGAACACATGAAGGATTCGAATGGGCTCTGTCATTTTGCTCTCTTCCATCTCCTTAATTGCTCTGCGCTTTGCGATCCCGAATGGTCCGCTTCACGAGGGCCATCAGGTACTCCTTCTGCATGCCAAGTCCCCCTCGATGTCCGGGTCTCTCCTCAAGCATTTCGGAATAGGCCATCATGTCCTGATCCCGGAAGATCTCTTCATAGGCAGCAAAATCTTTCTCCTCCAGGGTGTTGCAATGCACCACAAAGGTGGTGACACCCTTGGATCTTTTAAGGCTCTCTGCCTTCCGGTAAGAGATCGGGTAAAAAGTCAGCCCGGAATACTCATACGGCCTGCTCCCGAAGCCATCCGTCAGTCCCGTAAAGCCAAGAGAATGCAGCGCCATCAGGGTATTCAGATCATAGGAATGGGCCGGTGCCATGAACAGAGTTGTATCAATTCCATGCGAATGCAGGATCTCCTGCCCCTTTCGAAGCCGGTCTCTTTGCTCCTCATATTCCTCTCCGGCGAATTCAGACTGCCGGTTCAGCGGCAGCATGCCGCCCTTGTCCGTCGTATAGATATGATGGCAGCCATGCATGCACACCGTCCATCCGTCCTTGTCCCGACGCTCCTTCATGTATTCCCAGAAATCGTCTCTGGGCGGGTCGATCTGCAGCTTCGGATCGCGGTTGTCCGGAACAATTCCCAGTAAGGGCTTTACCCCGTATCGATCCATCAGATCCTTGAAACGCAGAAATTTCTCCCAGTTCATATCGGCTGTGATGTCGTCCAGCCGGATTGCAATTCTCATGTATTGTCCTTTATGGAGTATTGGTAACGGGTTTACAGGTTCTCCTTATACCAGTCGATGGCCAGCTGGATGCCGGCCGCGAAATCATAGGAGGGATCGTAGCCAAGGTTCTCTCTGGCCTTCGTAATATCCGCGTTGCTGTCACGGATGTCACCGGCTCTGGTCGGGCCGAATTTGGGCTCGATGTCTACGCCCAGTGCCTTCGTGATGTCACGATAGACATCGATCAGGAACTCTCTTCCGCCGGCGCCGATGTTGTAGGCCGTACC
>CAVAXR010000324.1:0-2221 GCA_963592375.1 Oribacterium sp.
GGCGATTTCTGCAGAGACAGAGGCCGCAGATAAAGCAGAAAATGCTGAAGTGAAGACAGAAGAAACGGCTTCGGCAGAAGATGCTCCTGCGAAAAAGAAGACGACACGCCGCAGAACCGGCCGGAAAAAGACGAAGGCCGAAGCTGCTGAGGCAGCAGCAGAAAATTCTGCACCGGAGAAGAGTGCAGATGCTGCCGATGGCGGAGTAAGTGCCGAGGATAAGGCCGCAGAGCCGAAGAAAAAGCCGGCACGCCGCAGAAGAAGCAAGAAGGCTGAGGCTGTGCAGGAAGAGAATAAAACTGAGAATTAAGACAGGCTCGAAAAGAGGCTGTGAAACCCGAGGGAGGCGATGTATGTCGTCTCCCTTTTGATTTCGCAGCCTTTGGGGCTCAAGTCAGCTTCGTAAGCGGATTGCGCATTTTTCCTCGCTGCGGTAGACTTAGGAGGGGTTAGAGAAACGGTGATCCCCGGCGGATTTGCGCTGCGAAGCAGCAAATTCCTCAGATTCACTTTCAGACAGGAGGCATTTTCATGTATACAGCAAGCACAGACAGATATGAGAAGATGACATATCAGGCGTCCGGAAACAGCGGACTGCAGTTGCCGCGGGTTTCCCTGGTACTCTGGCACAATTTCGGTGATACAGCGCGTTTCGATAATATGAAGCAGCTCTGCTTTACGGCCTTTGACAACGGCATCACCCACTTTGATCTCGCAAACAATTACGGACCGGAGCCGGGCAGCGCCGAGAAAAACTTCGGACGGATTCTGAAGGAGGAGCTGGGCGCTTACCGGGATGAGCTGCTGATCTCCACAAAGGCCGGCTATGTCATGTGGGACGGTCCCTACGGAAACTGGGGCAGCCGGAAATATCTTCTGGCGAGCCTTGACCAGAGTCTGAAGCGCATGGGACTGGAATATGTCGACATTTTCTACCACCACCGGATGGATCCGAATACACCGCTGGAGGAGACCATGGGGGCTCTCGCCGCTGCGGTGCAGAGCGGAAAGGCCCTCTACGTCGGTCTGTCCAACTATGACGGTCCGACCCTGAAGAAGGCAGCCTTTATTCTGAAGGAGCTGCACTGTCCCTTCATCATCAATCAAAACCGTTATTCCATCTTTGACCGAACGGTGGAGAAGAACGGTCTGAAGGAGACGGCCGGCGCACTGAACAAGGGACTCATCACCTTCAGTCCGCTGGCTCAGGGACAGCTGACCGACCGCTATCTGAACGGTATCCCGGAGGACAGCCGGATCCGTACGGACGGCCGTTTCCTGAAGGAGAGCATCCTGACAGAGGATCGTCTCAACCAGATCCGGGCACTGAATGCCCTCGCAGCGGAACGCGGTGAAAAGCTATCAGAGATGGCACTCGGCTGGCTGCTGCAGCAGAAGGAGGTCACGAGCGTTCTGATCGGCGCATCGAAGCCGCAGCAGATCCTGGATAACCTGAAGGCCATTCACTGCGCGGCATTTTCTGAAGAGGAGCTGCAGCGGATTGATGAGATCTCCGGGATGTAACGGCCTGTCTGGACGATCCTGCTCCGGAGCCGGAAATCAGCATTTTCTTAGACTTATGTGCATTCCGCAGAATGATAATACTTGATTTTTTTATTTCTTTCGGTTATAGTCAGTTTAATGTTGTAAAGCACTAAACAGGAGGTAGAAAAATGGCATTTGATATCACACCCTATGTAGACAAAACCCCGAAGGAAGTGCGTGAGCTGATCCGTCAGGGCGTTATTGATTTCCCGACAGCCGGTATGTGCCGCGGATTCGCACAGGCGAATCTGGTGATCCTTCCGCCGGAGTATGCGGCGGACTTTGAGGAATATGCCAATAAGAATCCTTTCCCCTGCCCGATTCTCGAAATCATTAAGGGTACACCGGAAACCCATGACATGGGTGAGGGCGGAAATATCTGTACAGACATTCCGAAGTACCGCATCTACGAGAACGGAGTGTTTGTGAAGGAGATCACAGATGCCTCTGCATACTGGAAGGAAGGCTACGTGGGCTTCCTGATCGGCTGCTCCTTCTCCTTTGAGGAGGCACTGATGCGTGAAGGCATTGAGATCCGTCATATCGCCCAGGGCCGCAACGTGCCGATGTATAAGACGAATATTCAGACCGTTCCCGCAGGCCCCTTCTCCGGTCCGATGGTCTGCTCCATGCGTCCCATGACACCGGAAAATGCAAAGAAGGCCTACGATATCAC
>CAVAXR010000325.1:0-2217 GCA_963592375.1 Oribacterium sp.
GAGCATAACCATGCCGGCACCGGGTACACCGGCAGTGCCGATGGAGGCAAGGGTTGCGGTCAGCACGATGGTCAGCATCTGCGGCAGTGTCAGCTGAATACCGTAGCAGGCGGCAATGAAGATTGCGCAGACGCCCTGATAAATCGCCGTGCCGTCCATGTTGATCGTGGCACCGAGCGGCAGCACAAAGCTGGAAACCTCCTTGGAAGCACCCAGGTTCTCAACACATTCCATATTGATCGGCAGCGTACCCACAGAGGAAGCGCTGGAAAAGGCGAACATCATGGCCGGCATCATTCCCTTGAAGAATTTTCCCGGTGTCATGCCGCCCAGAAACCAGACCGCACCGGAATAGACCGCCACCGCATGCACGATATAGCAGGTGTAGGCCGCCAGCAGCACCATCGCAAGAGAGCCGATGATGGACGCGCCGTTCTCCGCAACCACAGGGCAGAGCAGGCAGAACACGCCGATCGGCGAGAGCTTCAGGATCATTTCCATACACTTCATGAAGACCGCATTGGCACTGTTGATGAGCTTCACCATCGGCTCGGCCTCCTGCCCCACCAGAATGATGGCGAAGCCGATGAGCAGCGCCATCACAATGACCTGCAGCATCGACGCATCATAGAGCGGCTTGATGAAGTTGGACGGAAAAATGTTGACGAGCGTGTCCATGAAGCCAGTGCTCTCTGCCGCCTCGTAGCTGAGATCCGTTGTGGCAATCACCGGGAAGCCCGCCTTGAACAGGCTTCCGCCCACCAGGCCGATCACTGTGGCAAAGGCCGTTGTGCATAAATAATACACAACCGTCTTGAGACCGATCGAGCCCACACGCCTGATGTCCGACATGGAGATAATGCCGCCGAGAATGGACAGCAGCACGATCGGCACCACGATGAACTTCAGCAGATTCAGGAAGATCGTACCGAAGGGCTTAATGTAGGTATTCGCGAAATCCGCGTGATTTCCCAGTGCAATGCCCGCGAGAATTGCGAGCAGCAGCGCAATAAAAATCTGTGTTGCCAGCGGCATTTTTTTCTTTTCCATACTCATCTCCTAATTTTTTTCTTTCCAAAGCTTCCAGATTCCCCAGAGCACCAGGCTCAGCAGCATTCCCAGCAGCACATCCACGACAGAGTGCTGTTTAATAAACATTGTCGCCAGTATGATCAGGAGGGAAATGACGGCGACACCCCACTTCCATCCTCGCGGAATATCCCGGCACTCCCAGACTGTGAGGAAAATCGCCATCGTACTGGAAACATGCATGCTCGGACAGACATTCTGCGGCGGATCCCCTGCCCGCAGCAGACGAATGGCCTGCGAACAAAGATCCGTTCCCGTAAGCTCTGTACGGATATCGATGCCGTTCGGCCAAAGCACATAGGTGATAAGACACACCGTATAGCCCACAAACAATATGAAACAGAGCTTCAGAAAATCCTCTCTCCTTCCGAACACCAGAAACCAGAGCAGAGCTCCCGGGAAAAGCCCCCACCAAAAGGCATAGGGAATAAAAAATACCGGAATGGTGGGAATCAGCGTATCGATCGGGCACTGAATCAGATGGAACTCCTTCGCCGGGAAAAGCTCAAGAATACCAAATACCACAAGGTAAGCCGGAATATACAAAAGCCACAGGCCGTAGCGGCGACTAGAAAGCCAGTTTCTCCAGTTTGTTTTTTTCTCCATAATTCCGCCTTAGCCTGCCTGCTCGAACTGGCTCTCATACAGCTTTGCGTAGAAGCCCTTCTTTTCCAGCAGCTCCTCGTGCCTGCCCTGCTCGATGATATTTCCGTCCTTCATCACAAGGATTGTATCGGCGTTCCGAATGGTCGACAGCCGATGCGCCACGATAAAGGAGGTTCTTCCCTCCATCATGCGATCAAAGGCATGCTGGATATGCAGCTCCGTTCGGGTATCAATGGAGCTCGTCGCCTCATCGAGAATCAGCATCGGCGGAAGCCGCAGCATGAGCCGCGCAATGCACAGAAGCTGCTTCTGTCCCTGGGACAGAGATCCGCCGTCCTCACTGAGGATCGTATCATAGCCCTGCGGCAGCCGGCGAATGAAGCCGTCACAGTGTGCCTTCTTTGCCGCTTCCACAATTTCCTCCATCGTGGCATCCGGCTTTCCGTAGGAAATATTATCCTTGATGGAGGCCGATTTCAGCCAGGTTTCCTGCAGCACCATGCCGAAGCTGTTGCGGAGACT
>CAVAXR010000326.1:0-2214 GCA_963592375.1 Oribacterium sp.
CGCCAGTCCGGGATCGAAATCATGGGATCGAAGCAGAGCCGGAGCGTATATCCCAGCGAGAGTCCCCGGGAAATGCTTTCGAGCCGGGCCCGGAGACTGCCGCTGCCGTGCTCGTAACGCGCCACTACCGCGTCCGGTGACAGCGTGAAGGCGAAAATCAGCCGCTCGGACCGGAAGGGCAGCAGCGCGTCCCAGAAGGCCTGAGAGCCGGTTTTCGTCCGCACCTCGATCGTGAGCTCCGGCTCCGCGGCGACAAACTCCGCCCACCGGCGAACAATGCCCGTGATGCCCTCCAGCGCGAGGAGATCCGTGTCGTAGGAGATGCAGAGATAGACCGGATGCTGCCGGAGCAGCGCCCGTACCTCCCGGAAAATGTCCTCGAGATTCAGAAACAGCACGAGATTCCCGGAGGGGTACATGCCCTTCAGATAACAGTATTCGCAGTCATAGACGCAGTTCATGACGCAGGACGTATAGTAGAAGTGCGCATTTCCGAAGCTCTGGCAGACCGGCGCGCCCGGATAGACCAGCGTTCCCTTCTTCTCCGCGAGGATCAGCTTCTGCGCGGCATGCTGCAGCGCGTAGTCCTGATGCCGCCGGTTGAAGACGTCCTTGTAGTGGTGGATCGGGATCACCGCTGCCTTAGGGAAATGTCTTCGGATCGACTCCGCAGCCTCCCGCCCGAGGAGGCTTTCTTCAATATAAATGTGTGAAAAACGGGGCAGCAGCCCGTCACAGGAATTCTGCTCTGAATGCATCCAGTACCTTCTTTCCGCTTCGCTTGTCCCGACAGGGGAGCGTGCCGTTCGCGTAGAGTGCCTCTGCCTGTGTCTGCCAGGGAAGCCCCGCAAGACTTAAATATGTCACCAGCTGCCGGAGCTGCGCCGTCATGACCGCCGAGCAGTGCAGATCGGTGCAGAGCCGGCCGAGCAGTGCTTCGTCCTCCGGCTTAAGTACCGGCGGCAGCGCGGAAAGCCTCCGGGAGCGGTCGAGGAAGTCCCGGATCTCTGAAAGCAGCTCCGGCAGCCGGCTTTCCATCCCTTGAGAAATGTCTTCAGACTTCACGGACTGCCCTTTGCCGGCATCGGTCACGAGCCGCAGGAAATGCAGCTGCTGCGGTCCCAGAAAGAGACTTCCCGTCTGGCAGACGGCCGCGGCCTCCATGTCGTAGAGCGGGCAGTGCTGCTGATGCATAAGGGCGAGCAGGTCAGCCTGCCAGCCGGGAGCTTTCGGTGAAGCGCCGGTGCTTTTGGCGCTGTCAAGCCCGGAAGAGTCTGGCGCCGCCGCAGCGGCGGATATGTGCTTGCTGCACAGCTCTTGTGCTTCGAGGCTCAGCACCCGGGCGCCGGTGATGCAGCCCGCCTCCGGGAAGTGCGACGGATAAATCAGATCCGGGTAGAAGCTCCGAAGACTCGAAAAATCGATGAGCTTCGTGAGGCGGAAGACGGGAGCAGCGGTTAGGGATGACGCCGCCGCAGCACCTGAGAATGGCATTGCACAGGTGCCGAGATTCAGAAGAAAGTCACTGTCCTTCGGCGGGCGTTTCGCAAGAACTGCGGAAACGGCGGCCGCCGCTGAGGTCGGGCCGGGATTTGTCAGCGTCAGCAGAATGCTTTGGTCGTCGTTTGAAAACTGCTGGAAGGGCGAGGCCGCACAGCGCTTCAGCCGAAGCGGCTTCAGCAGCGGCTGTGCTTCACAGTAGAGGGCAGAAAAAAGATAGAGCATACAGTTTCTCCGAAGCAGTGGGATCCGTTTGTTGCGTTTTATCAGTATAGCACGGCCCGAAGACATTTCCCAGAGGAGAGAAAAGTGAAAAAGACCCAATAAAACAAATGGGTATTCTGTTTGACTATTTGGGGGTATGTAATCTGCTTGCACCGCCATCGAAGACTGTTCATTATAATATGAAAGGTGATTTCTGCCATAGAGAAAACAGATGCATATAAAAAATGGGAAGCACCAAGAGCCGGGGTGGCAATACAAACGCGTCTGAATGCCGCTTATGATGAACTTATAGAGCAGAATTTCAAGCTGGCTCCGGAGGTGAAGCCGGCAATGCGTCATTCGTCAGGTATGCGGAAATAAAAATCAAGCGAACCGCATTTGTGAAAAACAACAAATAGATATAGATGGTTTTGTTGAACTTCAACAAAACAGAGAGACCGCTGCATTTCGCGCTTCCCTTTTGCAGCGGAAAGGCGTATAGTATAGCCC
>CAVAXR010000327.1:0-2204 GCA_963592375.1 Oribacterium sp.
GGCTTTACTTCAGGAGATTTGCAGGAGAACCTGCAGAAAAGGAGATCATTATGAAGACATGGGTATGTTCAGTATGCGGTTATGTTCATGAGGGCGACGAGGCACCGGAGAAGTGCCCTGTATGCAAGGCACCGGCTGAGAAATTCATTGAACAGGCAGAGGGCGATGAGATGATCTGGGCTGACGAGCATGTGGTCGGCATTGCGAAAGATGCACCGGAGGATATCAAGGCGGATCTTCGCGCCAATTTCGAGGGTGAGTGCTCCGAGGTCGGTATGTATCTTGCAATGGCAAGAGCCGCCTTCCGTGAGGGCTATCCTGAAGTCGGCGAGTACTACAAGACGGCAGCCTGGGAAGAGGCTGAGCATGCCGCCAAGTTTGCCGAGCTGCTGGGCGAGTGCGTATCCGCTTCCACTAAGGAGAATCTGACGGTTCGTGTAAAGGCAGAGAACGGCGCTACCGCCGGCAAACTGGATCTGGCAAAGCGCGCAGGCGCTCTGGGGCTCGACGCCATCCACGACACCGTACACGAGATGGCCAAGGATGAGGCCCGCCACGGCAAGGCCTTCGCAGGATTATTAAAGAGATTAACTAATTGAGCATTCCAACCATATCCTCCGGCAGCGGCGCGAAGCAGCTCATTTTTTCTCCGGTGATCGGATGCAGGAAGGAAAGCATGGCGGAATGCAGCGCCTGCCGCTGAATATACCGCATGTCCGGATTGTACAGAAAGTCACCGGGCAGAGGGTGCCCGATATACTGCATATGCACCCGGATCTGATGCGTGCGGCCGGTTTCGAGCTTCAGCAGAAGAACCGATAAATCCCGTACGGGATCATAATGCAGAAGGCGGCAGTGCGTCACGGCAGACTCCCCTTCTGTCGGATCCACACATCGTTCCACAACAGAGCCCGGCTTCCGGCCGAGAGGCGCAGAAATCTGCAGTGCCTCCCCGGGAGCCGGGTTTTCCTTTACAGCCCAGGGAAGCCCAAGTGCATGAATGCAGTCTCCGAGGGCCGTACCGAAGACATTTTCCGCTTCCGCTGTGACATAGGGAAGCGGACGATCGAGCTGCCGCAGATCCCCGCTGCAGACCGCCAGATAAATCCGGTGGATTTCCCGCTTCGTCACAGCCTCGCCCAGCACCGCAGCCGCCAGAGAATTCTTCGCCGCGATCAACGCGCCGCTGGTATCCCGGTCCAGCCGGTTGATGATCCGCTCCACATAGCGAGACCGGCCCAGCACATGATGGGTATAATAGCAGAGCGCGTTGCCGAGGGTATTTTCAAAGTGTCCCATGGAGGGATGCACCGGCATGTTCGCCGGCTTGTTCACGACCCAGATATCCGCATCCTCATAGAGAATGTCCAGCGCGATCGGACTTTCAATCACATGCGGACTCTCCTCCGTCTCCGGTAGCCGGATCGTGAGGCACTGTCCCGCTGTGAGGCGGTCGATCGTCCGTGCCGGCCGGCCGTCAAGAAGAATTCCGCAGGCTGCTGCCCTTTCAGGCAATGCCGCATTGTCTGCCGTCGCAGCCGGCCTCGTATCGTCAGTCGCCTCCGCCCGGCTTTCCGGCCCGAAGACATTTCCCTCCGAGACCGTCTTCAGATGATTGATCACCCGGCGCGAATAGCGCTTTGAACGGAGAAAAGCCCCAATGGTCTGCCCATCGAAGCTTTCCGGAATCACATATTCAATTGTCCGAATGTTCTCATTCATCACGCAAACTTGAAGGTGTCCTTCAGTGTCAGCCACTTCTGATCCTTGTCGGAGAGATTCAGCGGTGTGCCGTCAGACAGGCTGTAGCCCTCTGCAGACGGCGTTCCCTGATAGCTGCCCTCGAGCTCCGGCCACTGAATGTTGATCTCGGGATCATTCCAGGCAAGACCGCCCTCATCGCCCGGATGATAGAAATCCGTTACCTTGTAGCAGAACTCCGCCTCATCAGAAAGCACCAGGAAGCCATGCGCAAAGCCCTCGGAAATGTAAAACTGCTTCTTGTTCTCTGCCGTCAGCTCCACACCGAAATACTGTCCGTAGGTCGCACTGCCGGCCCGGAGATCCACCGCCACGTCATATACCCGGCCGCGAATCACACGCACCAGCTTGCCCTGCGGATACTGCTTCTGGAAATGCAGTCCGCGCAGCACGCCCTTCACAGACATGCTCTGGTTGTCCTGCACAAATACCATATCCAGTCC
>CAVAXR010000328.1:0-2201 GCA_963592375.1 Oribacterium sp.
TCAGAGCCGGCCTGCCGGGATATCACAGAAGGACTGGCTGGAGCAGCATGAAATTCCGGAATCTCAGTTTTACTACTGGCTGCGCAAAGTTCGGAAGGAAGCCCTTTCTGAAATCAAAGCAGCCGATCATAAAGATGCTGCACCCGTTGCGCTGACCGAAAAGAATCCGGTATCTCCGGTTGCCTTTGCTGAGATTGATCTGGCAAAAGTGCAGGAATATCAGGAATCCCTCCCGAAGAGCACGCCGGCCGCAGTAATCAGGTTTGGAGGTCTGTCTGTAGAACTTTCCAACACTGCAGATGAACGGTTAATTTCCGAAATCCTGAAGGCGGTGTCTCATGCTTGCTGAAGCTGCCGGAATCAGAAAAATCATCCTCGCGGTTGGTTACACTGATTTACGCAAGGGCGTGGATTCCCTGGCACAGCTGATCGGAACAAAGTATGATCTCAATCCTTTTGAGAAGGACATCTTGTTTCTTTTCTGCGGCAGACGGACAGATCGGATTAAGGGACTGATCTGGGAGGGCAACGGATTTTTGTTGTTATACAAAAGACTGGAGGATGGATCCTTTTCCTGGCCGAGAACTCCGGAGGAGGCCGCGCAGCTGACGCCGGAGCAATACAGGCAGCTGATGATGGGACTGAATCCTTTGCATCCGAAGATCCGGGACGTTCATCCGGACCGTATTTTATAAAAATGATTGTGCAAAACAGAGAACTTTTCGGCTCCTGTTTTTCATAATAAATCGTCACTTCCGCGCTTCGCGGAATGCTCCTTGCAGGGCTTTTGAGATACATAGAGCCCTTAGGCCGGGAGCACATGAAACTTGAAAAGTCTATATTTCCAATGCGATGCCGGAGCACTGCCGGCGATATATCCATAGGCAGAATGACGGATGCTGAAACCCCGGAAAGTGGCGTAACTACGGGCTTTTCCGTATAATAGATGTCATTGAAAGGGATCTGATTTATGGCAAAGTATACTCCGGAAGAACTGAATAACTTCAGCAAGGAACAGCTGATTGATCTGTATGGAAATCTTCAGACACAGATGGAGAAAATGAACCAAAACATGGAAGCAATCCTGGAGCAGATCCGCCTTGCTAACCAGCAGCGGTTCGGCCGTAAGACAGAAAAGATGGATCAGATCGAAGGGCAGCTGTCACTGTTCAATGAGACGGAAGTGGTTGCGGATCTAAGTGTCGCAGAACCTTCTGCTGAAGAGATTGTCCCTGCGCATAAAAAGAAACAAAAAGGAAAACGAGCGGAAGATCTAAAAGATCTTCCGCGTGAAAAGTACGAACATAAGCTCACGGATGAGCAGCTGGATGCATTCTTTGGCAAGGGCTGCTGGAGGAGAATAAAGCCGGACGAGTATACCACCGTTCGCTACATTCCGGCAGTTTATACTGCGGAAGATCATGTGGTGGATGTGGCAGTCGGAACAGATGGAGATCATCAGGATGAATTCCTTCGAGGCAAACATCCCAAACGTCTTTTAAAAGGATCTGTTGTCACACCGTCACTGGCCGCAGCTCTTATGAACGGCAAGTACACAAATGCACTTCCTCTGTATCGAATTGAGCAGGAGCTGCAGGCAAACGGGATCAATATCTCCCGCCAGACGATGGCGAACTGGATGATGTTACTCTCACAGAAGTATCTGACTGCCATGTGGGATCGTCTGAAGGAGGAAGAACTCAAGGGAGATGTCATCCAGGCAGATGAAACCACCTGTCAGGTCGTTCATGACAACGATCCTTCCAACCCAGAGGATAAAAAGAGCGCTGCCGGACACAAGAATTACATGTGGGTCTACCGGACAGGACAGTTCAGTACGGAGCATCCGATTGTACTGTATGAGTACCAGAGAAGCCGGCATCACAAGCATCCGGAGAACTTTCTCAAAGGGTATGAGGGATATCTGGAGACAGATGCGCTGAACCAGTATTACATGCTGGAAAAGACGATTCCCGGCCTCGTAAATGCTAATTGTTGGGTTCATGCGCGACGCGACTTTGCCGATGCGCTGAAAGCTCTGGATAAAAACCAGAAGCTGGATCCCAGAGAGACCATAGCAGGACAGGCACTGGCAAGAATCGCCAGAATGTATGAGATCGAAAACAGTCTTGCTGAACTGACTGCGAAAAACGACTCAAGGAGCGGAAAAAGAAGATCCAGCCGCTCGTTGATGAATTCTT